>NZ_JBHWEB010000046.1:8247-73500 GCF_042734395.1 Amycolatopsis sp. NPDC059657
CGACGGTTCTAACCGTCGGGAACACTCACGACTAGTAGTTCGGGGTCTTGCGGAGAAGTTCTTTGCGGGCAACGATTTCCGGCAGGTAGACGCGGTCGTTCCACGACTCGGGCGACACCGCCTCGACCGCGATCGAGACGACGCCTTCGTCGCAGCCGAACGCGTCGGTGACCGCTTGGGTGACCGCGGAGACCAGTGCGGCTTCGCGGTCGTTGGTGAGCGGGGCCGGGAAGTGCTTGATGCTGACGTGCGGCATGACTTTCTCCTTCACTGGGTGAGACGGCCTGTGATGGCCTTGACGAGCGCGTCGATGTCGGGGTCCTTGAGCATGCTGTAGTGATCGGCGTCGACGTCGATCACCGTGGGGGCGACCGCGGAGTAACCCGAGCTGTTCTCGATGAACGAGTAGTCGTCGCCGCGTGCCTTGAAAATCGTGACGGGCGCCGAGATCCGGCGCTCCGCGAGTTCGCTGAAGACGTATTTGAACTGGTACGTCTGGCGGACCACCCGGACGATGCGGCGGACCAGGTCCGGGTCGAGGCCATCGAAATGTGCGCTGATGAACGCGACGAACGACTCGTCGTCGTCGACCGTGCGCAGGCATTCGTCCAGCAGCGGGCCCGTGATGCTGCCCGCGAAGACCGAGTACAGGATCGTCAGGTACGCCTCCGAGCCGGCACGCACGCGGGGCGCGCCGGGGGCGAGCAGGAACAGATGGTCGACCTTCTCGCCCGAAAGCTCCAGCTGGTAAGCGGATTCGAACGCGACACGCGCGCCGAACGAGTAACCCCACAAGGTGTACGGGCCCGCGGGCTGCAGGCGCTTGATGACCTCGACGTCGGCGGCGGCCATCTCCCTGATCGTGCGATACGGGGTCTCCCCCGCGTTGATCCCGTACGCCTGCACACCCAGGAACGGGCGGTCGATCTTGCCCGCCAGCGCACGAAGATTCATCGCGTAGCCGCCCAGGCCCGGCCAGCAGAAGATCGGCGAGCCCGATCCCTCCGAACGCAGGCGGACCAAGCGGGAGCAGGTCCGGCCGTCTCCGCAGTCGACCAGCACGGCCAGCTTTTCCACCGTGGGAGCCTCGAAGACCACCTGCAGCGGCAACATTGTCCTGAACTCCTTGTTCAGCTTGTTCACCAGCGCGACCGCGATCAGCGAGTTGCCGCCCGACTCGAAGAAATCGTCGAGCACCGAGACGGTGTCGCGGCGCATGACCTTCGTCCAGATGCCCGCGATCCGGGCCTCCGTCAACGATCGAGGCGCCACGAACGGACGGTCCGCGACGTCGGCTATGTCCCAAGTGGACAAAGCGACCGAGTCGATCTTCCCGTTGACCGTCAAGGGCAAGCGGTCCAGCACGACGACCCGGTTCGGCATCATGTAGTCCGGCAGGCAGGTGAGGAGGTCGTCACGGATCAGCTCGGTCGGTCCCTTCATGTGGACCACGTCCTCCTTCATGCCCATCGCCCGGACCTGCTCGTCGCTCACCTTCCCGCCGACGGAGAAGTACGACGGGTTGCGGGTGCCGAGAATCCCGTCCAACCGGCGAGCCGACGGGAGGTCGTTGCCGGTCTTCGAGCTGTAGCCCGCCGACATGAAGCCGAAGTTGAGGTCGTTCATCTGCAGGTGGTGGAGCTTCCGGCCGAGATCGAGGTAACCGCGCCACGACTCTCCCCTGCTCACCAGCGAGATCCCGATGCTCGCGCGCTCATAGACCTGCTGGTTGATCGCGATCACATGTTTCTTCAGCACGAGTTCGCTCGACACCCGGTGCAAATCGCCGTCGGCGTAGCGGTACTGACCCGCCGGCAGGTCGGCCACGCGTCCAGGGTGTGACTGGACGTAGACGTCGAGCGCGTCGTCCGGGCGCGGGCCCGCGTACGAGACCATTTCGAAGGCGCCGAGGTAGTAGTCCTCGTCCGCGCATTCCACAGTGGACTTGACCTCGGGCGCGAGCGGGGCCGCGCGCAGGTCGAGGCCGTGCTCGGGCAGTATCTCCTCGAACAGGCCGACCATGTGGCCCGCTTCGATCTCGAGCACCTCCTGGATGTTGTTCTTGTACACCGGCTCGATCGCCTGCTTCTTGCCGATGAAATGGACCTTCACCGTCGCCGCCGGAACCGGCGCCGACTGGATCAGAACCAACTGGTGCAGCACCGGCTGGTAGTAGTAGAACCCCGGCCGCAGGCCGAAAGCGTTCATCTCGAAGTACATCTGCGTCGCGTACAGCGAGCCCGGCGAGGCGTAGCCGTACTTCGGCAGCAGCCGCTCGTTGCTCTGAAACTGGCCGAAATACCGGAGCATTTCCCCGAATTCCGCGAATCCGAGGTCCCCCACCGCGCGCGGGTCGACGCCGCCGACGTTCGAATCCAGCAGCTTCAGGATGTCCGCCTTCAAGAACGTGCCACCCTCGAAGAAACGATACGTCTTGCGCGCGAACACGCGCCGACGCTGTTCCGGCGTCGGCATCCAGCCGCGCAGGTCGACCACCGGCTTGCCGCTCAGCGAAGCGGCGTCGCGGCAGCCGCTGTTCGCCAGCTGGGCCTTGATCTGCAGCTTGCTCTGCTTGGACTGGTGGTGGGCCCCGTGGTTGCCCTGGTCCATCAGCGCGGCTTCCTTGGGATTCAGCTCGATGAACGCGATCAGCTCCTGGAACCGGCCGCCGTCCTTCACCACGACCGCGGCGTTCTTGACCCACTCGTGGTTCTCGATCGCGAGCCTGATCTCGTCCAGCTCGACGCGGAACCCGCGCAGTTTCACCTGATTGTCGGTGCGGCCGACGAACTGCACCGTGCCGTCGGCGTTCCAGTACCCCAGGTCGCCGGTGCGGTACAGCCGGGAATACCCGAAGTCCTCCTGGAACGGGTTGGCGATGAACCGTTCCTCAGTCAGCTCTGGCCGGTGCAGGTAGCCGCGCGCGAGCTGGATCCCGCCGACGTACAGTTCGCCGACCTCGCCGACGGCCACGGGTTCCCGGCGCTCGTCCAGGATGTAGTACTGCGTGTTGTCCACGGGCGCGCCGATCGAGATCGTCGGCGGGCCTTCCGCCAGCGCGTCCCTGTCGACCGTGTGCGCGGACGAGTTGATCGTGCATTCGGTGGGGCCGTACAGGTTGACCAGGGCGCAGTCCGGCAGCGCCGCCACGCATTCGAGCGCCAGCGACTTCGACAACGCCTCGCCACCGCTGAAAACCTGGCGCAGCGACACACAGGTGGACAGTTCTTCGGTGTCCAGCAAGGCCTGTAACAGCGTCGGTACACATTGGATGGTCGTGACCTCGTACCGGCGGATCAGCGTGAGCAACCGGTCCGGGTCACGGTAGGCGCCGGGCCCGCCGACGACGACCTGGGCGCCGACGCAGGGCGCGAGGATCTCCCACTGCGCGGCGTCGAAGCTCATCGGCGTCTTCTGCAGCACGACACGGCTTTCGTCCAAGCCCTGTGCGCGACGCAGCCAGCGCATCTGGTTGACGATGGCGCGGTGGTCGACCATCACGCCCTTCGGCTTGCCCGTGCTGCCGGAGGTGTAGATGACGTAAGCCAGGTCATCGGCGGACACCGGGACACGCCGCTCCCCCGAGCCGCCGAACGTGACGACCCGCGCGCCCGGAGCGAGTTCCGCCGCGCGCGAGGCCAGCGAAGGCTCGGTGAGGATCACGCCGGCCCCATGGTCCTCGACCATGTAGCGCAGGCGTTCTTCGGGATATTCCGGCGAAAGCGGCAGGTACGCGGCGCCGGCGAACAGGATCCCCCACGCACCCACCGGCAGCTCGAGCGACGGCTCGACGAACAGGCCCGCACTACCGTCCACACCGGACTCCAGCAGCGACCCGGCCAACGCCTCCGCGCGCGCCACCAGCTCGCGGAAGGTCAGCGACTCGTCCTCGTACCGGATCGCCACGGCGTCCGGCCGTATTCGGGCCTGTTCCCGGAGCAGATCAGGCAGACATCGGGTGTCGAGCGGTACCTCGGTCGCGTTGAACTTCCGGGTGACCAGTGCCACCTCATCCGGCGCGAGGACCTGCTTCGCCTGGTTCACGTTCGGCTCCCTCGGTCAAGGCCGCTGAGACAAGTTGCGGCAAACCTAAGGAGCGCGACTTCCGATCGACTATCGATCGGCTATCCGCCTTACACGGCAGGGCGGCGCGCGGGGATGAACGAGTCCCTGATCATGAGCACGGCCTCGAGACGGTTACGTGCGCCGAGTTTGGTGAGCGCGTGCGAGACATGGCTCTTGATGGTCGCGTTCGAGACGCCGCACAGCTTCGCGGCCTCGGCCGTCGACATGCCCTGGCCGAGCAGCGTCAGCACCTCGCGTTCGCGGTCGCTGAGCTTGAGCACGGCCTCGGCGCGCGGCGAGGATTCCGCGCGCGGGACATAGAGGTCGAGCAGTTCCGGTGACAGCACCCGGTTCCCGGCCGCGACGGCGTGCACCCCACTGACCACGCCGTCGAGTTCGGTGTTCTTCACCAGGCACCCCGACGCGCCCGCGGCGAGCGCGTTGTCGAGGCCGCGCCGGGTCCAGTCCATGCCGAGCACCAGCACCGGGATGCCGCGCCCGGCGAGTTCGCGGACCACGCCGAGCAGGAAGTCGCCGTGCCCGAGGCCGAGCACGACCACATCGGTGTGGCGTAGCGGCCAGTCGGCGATCGGGCGGTGGCTGTCCACCACCGCGACGACCGAGATGCCCTGACCGGTGCTGAGCACGCCCTCGACGAACTGCCCGGAGATCGGGTCGTGTTCGGCGAGCAGGGTACGGACGCGGGGCCCGGAATCCTCGAAAGGATTCGTCATCGCTTGGTACTTCCTCTCCGCGGTGGTGACTATGCGTCACCCTCCAGCGGAATTGCCAGGCCGTCAACAACGTTCGGCCGGGGCCGAATGGTCACCTGGCCATGGGTCCCAGCAGCAACTGCAATCCCAGCGGTGAGGCACGATGCATGGTCGACCGGCCGCGGTGCCTGCTCTCGATCAGCCCGGCCTGGCGGAGCACGGAGGCGTGCTCACTCGCCGTCGCCGGGGCGATCTTGAGCCGCCGCGCCAGGTCGGTGGTGTTGAGGTCCTCCTCGGCCAGCGTCCGCAGGATCCGGGCCCTGGTCTCGCCGATCAACGCCTGGACCGCGGCGCCGGTGTCCTCCGCGCGCTTCGCGCCGAGCGCCGTCCAGTGGCCGACCGAGTAGACCAGCACGGGCGGCAGCTTCGGGTTCTTGTAAGTGGTCGGCATGCCCATGCAGAAGAACGCCGGGATCAGGCGCAGCCCGCGCCCGTTGAGGTGCAGGTCCTGGTCGACCGGGAACTCGACCTCCAGCACCGGCGCACGCCAGCGCGCCGCCGGGTGCAGCGTCGAGAGCAGCCTGCCGGGCCCGGCGACCTGGAGCGTCTCGGTGCGCCGCGAGAGGTCGCGGCCGACGACCTTGGTGATGTGCTTCCAGTGCGGCGCGATCCCACGCTGGAAGTAGTCACGGACGGCCGTGCCGAGCACGCGGACGTCGCCGTCGCTCACCCGATCGGCCCACTGCGGCAGCCGGTGGTCCTTCGCCAGCTCCGCCAGGTCCTCGCGCACGTCTTCGGCGGGCGTCGCGGCGAGCGCGTCGATGCCCTCGTCGATCGTGGCGACCGTGGCGGGCGGGGTGAGGAAGTCCGGGCAGTACCCGTGTGAGGGAATGAGGTCGAGCAGCGCGCGGCCGTTCGGCGGCAGCGCCGCACGCGTGCTGTCACGCCAGCGCCCGAAGACGGGCGCGCCCTCGGGCCTGCGCAGCCGGTACGAGCTCAGCAGCAGTTCCCACATCGGGTCCGCGGACGGCGCGAGCTCGATCCTGGACAGGTCCGCTTCGGTGAAGTGGATACGCAGCACGGCTTCTCCCCAGCGATCGGCGGGCACTACGCGCGGATGCTAACCCATGTATGCAGCTGTTGACACCAACTATCCACTGGGAGTGACACAGTCCGCATTTCCCACCGTACGAGGGTAAAACAAGGTCGGCTACCGTCAGCGTCGTGAACCACTCCGGACTACGCGCCGACGCGGCCAGGCTGACCCTGTCGCACATCATGGCCAACACCGACACCAACCTGCTGGGCACGGTGCACGGCGGGGTGATGATGAAGCTCGTCGACGACGCGGCCGGTGTCGTCGCCGCCCGGCATTCCGGTGGCGCGGCGGTGACCGCGTCCATGGACGAGATGCTCTTCCTCACCCCGGTGCGCGTCGGCGACGTGGTCCACCTGCGCGCTCAGGTCAACTGGGCGGGCGCCACCTCGATGGAGGTCGGCGTGCGGGTCGAGGCCGATCGCTGGGACGCCACCGTGCCCGCGGTGCACGTGGCGACGGCGTACCTGGTGATGGTCGCCATCGACGGCGACGGCAAGCCCCGCACGGTCCCGCCGGTACTGCCCGAGACGGCAGAGGAGAAGCGCCGGTTCGCCGAGGCGGAGATCCGCAGGCGCCACCGCCTCGCCAGGCGTGCGGCGATCCTCGACTCCCGCAACGGCGCCCGCTGAGGCTTTTGTACGGTTCGTGTATGCCGGGCCGGCACGCTCGGCGGATGCGAATGTTGACCAGACTGGCCATCGCCGCCGTCCTGATCGCCGGCCTGCAAGCACCGGGAACCGCCTTCGCGGCGGGTAACCCGCTGGAGAAGACGAACGGGTTCTACGTCGACCCCGGCTCGAACCCGGCCGTCTGGGTCCGTGACCACGCCGGCGACCCTCGCGCCGCGTCGATCAAGTCGGCGATCGCGTCGAAGCCGGGTGCGCGGTGGTTCGGCAACTGGAGCGGTGACATCCGCAAGTCGGCCGACGCCTTCACCTACGCCGCCGACGTCGTGGACAAGCTGCCGATACTGGTCGCGTACAACATCCCCGGCCGCGACTGCAACGGCCACTCCGGCGGCGGCGCGGGCAGTCCCGATGCCTACCGGACGTGGATCTCGGAGTTCGCCGCGGGCATCGGCGGCAAACCGGCCGTCGTGATCATCGAGCCCGACGCGCTGGCCCAGCTCGACTGCCTGCCCGCCGCCGACCGTCAGACCCGGCTCGACCTGCTGCGCTACGCCGCCGGCCAGTTCGCCGAGAAGGCGCCCAACACCTGGGCGTACCTGGACGGCGGCAACGCGACCTGGATCCCGGCCGCGACCATGGCGCAGCGGCTCGACGCGGTCGGCGTGCGCTCGATCCGCGGCTTCACGATCAACGTGTCGAACTTCCTGACCACCGCGGACTCGGCAGCCTACGGCCGGTCGGTGACGGCCGCGCTCGGCTACCAGACCCAGTTCGTGATCGACACCAGCCGCAACGGCAAGGGTTCCAACGGCGAGTGGTGCAACCCGGCGGGCCGCAAACTGGGCACCCCGACGCAGGTCGGCGGCGGCGCGGACCTCCTGGTCTGGGCCAAGGTGCCCGGCGATTCCGACGGCGACTGCGGCATCGGCAAGGGCATCCCGGCAGGCACCTTCAGCCCTGACCTCGCCACCCGCCTCATCACCGGCTCCTGACCCCACGGGGTCGTGAGTGTTTTGGCCGGTTAGAACCGGCCGTACCACTCACGACCCCTTTCTCAGGGTTTGAGGTCGACGGCTGTGCGGAAGGACCCGTCCATGTAGAACGGGGTCGACGAGTGCTCGTGCGTGACCAGCCACTCGCCGTCGATCTTGCGCAGGCCGACCGTCGCGCGGAACCACAGGTCGAACTGCTCGCTGGAACCCTGCGGGGTCGCCGACAGCCGGTTGAGGCTGAAGCCGAACGCGACATCGTCCCCGACGCTCAGCTCGAGGTCGCGGATCTCGAAATCCATCTCGCCGGTGAAGCCCGCGAGCCACTCGCGCACCCCCGACGGGTCCGTGACCGCCGGGCCGGCGTTGCGCAGCGGCGGGGCCAGCGTGTACGTCACGGCGTCCGGCGCGAAGCGGGCGACGAGCGCGTCGGCGTCTTTGGCGCGCATCGCGGCCACGTGGGCGTTGAAGATCTCGCGGATGCGGGTCTCGTCCTGGGTCATGATGATCTCCTAAGCTTCGATACCTCTTACGTAAGTGGTGTAGAAACCGGCGATCCGGTTTCGACATCCGGGTGAAAGAGATTTCAAGATCTTTTGGGAGGCACCCGTGAAGTACCTGATCCTCGTCCTGAGCAACGAGAAGTCCCGCGCGGCCTGGGAGACCTTGAGCGAACAGCAGCAGCTCGAGTTCGGGCTGGCACACCGGACGCTCTCCGAGCAGCTCGCGGCGTCCGGTGAGCTGGTCTACTCGGAAGGCCTGGTGCCGCAGGAGCACGCGAAACGCGTCTCCGTGCGCGATGGGCAGATCATGAGCACCGACGGCCCGTTCGCCGAGGTCAAGGAGTGCTTGGCGGGCTATTACCTGGTAGATGTGCCGACGATTGAGCGCGCGGTCGAACTGGCCGCGCTGGTCCCCGACGCCGCGCTCAGCGAGGTCGAGGTCCGCCCCGTGTTCGAAATGAGCATGCTGGACGAATGGGCCAAGTGAGCCGCGCGATCGAGGACCAGCTGCGCGCACTCGCGCCGCAGGTGCTCGGGGTGCTCGTCCGCCGCTTCGGCGGGTTCGGGACCTGCGAGGACGCGGTCCAGGAGGCGTTGCTCGCGGCGTCGATCCAATGGGCGGACGAGGGACTGCCGGCGAACCCGAAAGGGTGGCTGATCACGGTCGCCACCCGGCGCCGGACCGAGCTGTGGCGCAACGAGACGGCGCGCCGCCGTCGCGAGGAAACCGTCGCCGCGGAGCCGCCGCCTGAACCCGGCTCGTCCGTCGACGACACGTTGACCCTGCTGTTGCTGTGCTGCCACCCCTCACTCACCCCGCCCTCCCAGATCGCGCTGACGCTGCGCGCGGTCGGTGGCCTCACCACCGGCGAGATCGCGCGGGCGTACCTGGTCCCGGAAGCGACCATCGGGCAGCGCATCAGCCGCGCGAAGCAGCGGATCAAGGCCACCGGCACCGAATTCCGCATGCCGCCCGCCGACGAGGTCGCCGAGCGGATGAAGCAGGTGCTGCACGTGCTGTACCTGATCTTCAACGAGGGCTACACCGCGAGCTCCGGCGAAGACCTGCACCGCGTCGAACTCACCGCGGAGGCGATCCGGCTGACCCGCCAGCTGCGGGCGCGATTGCCGGAAGACGGCGAGGTCGCCGGGCTGCTCGCGCTCATGCTGCTCACCGACGCCCGCCGTCCCGCGCGCACCCGCGCCGACGGCGCGCTCGTGCCGCTCGCCGAGCAGGACCGGCGGCTCTGGGACGGCGAGGCCATCGTCGAAGGCGTCGAGCTGATCACCCGCACGCTGCGGGACGCGCCGATCGGCCCGTATCAGCTGCAGGCGGCGATCGCGGCCGTGCACGACGAGGCCCCGCGCGCCGAGGACACCGACTGGCCGCAGATTCTCGGCCTGTACGACCTGCTCGCCGCGTTGACGCCGGGCCCGATGGTCACGCTCAACCGGATCGTCGCGTTCGCCATGGTGCACGGGCCGCACGACGGGCTGCTGGAGCTGTCCGTCGCCGAAGCCGATCCCGCGCTCGCCGATCACCACCGGGTGACGGCGGTCCGCGCGCATCTGCTCGAACTCGCGGGCGAGCACGAAGAAGCCCGCAAGTACTACCGGCTCGCCGCGCGTCAGACGCTCAGCCTGCCCGAGCAGCGCTACCTGGAATCGCGCGCGGAACTCATTTGATCGAGTGCCGCGAGCGCGGCTACCCTGTGAATATGGCTGACACGCGCCGATTTATCGACCCCTGGCCCCGTACGGGCGCCGGCGGGTCTTCGACGCGCCGCTGACTCCCGAGGTGGCCAGGGGATTCCTTTTCCCTCAACCACTCAGGAGCCGGTCATGTCCCCAAGCCTTACCCCGGAGCAGCTTTCCCGCGACCTCGCCGTGCGCGATCTCACCGATCCCGCCGAAGGCCCGCACGCCATCCAGCTCGTGCTCGAACGCGCCGTCACCGCGTTGACCGCGTTGTGGGACTGCGAAGTCCGCTGGTGCCGCGGCCCGAGAGTCGTCACGATCGAAGACAACTATGACAATCTCGGCTACGCGGGCGAGGACGTCACGCGCGACGCCCGCTATACCCGTTACGTAGACGGACATCGGATGCTTCGCAGTCATTCGAGCGCGCTCATTCCTTCCGCGCTCAGGCAACTGTCCACCCATCCGGCGGACGACGTGCTGCTCGTGTGCCCGGGAATCGTCTACCGGCGCGATTCGGTCGACCGGTTGCACACCGGCACCCCGCATCAGCTCGACCTGTGGCGGCTGCGGCGCGGCACGCTGACCGAGCACGACCTCGACGCCATGATCACCGCGCTGCTGAAAGCGTTGGTACCCGGCGCTTCCGACCTCCGGTCACCCCGTGTCCACCCGTACACGACGTCCGGGCTCCAGGTCGACGCCGACGGCATCGAGATCCTCGAATGCGGGCTCGCGCATCCGGCGGTGCTCGCGCGCGCCGGGCTCGACGAGTCGTGGAACGGCCTCGCGATGGGCATGGGGCTCGACCGGATTCTCATGCTGCTCAAGGACATTCCCGATATCCGGCTGCTGCGCTCGCCCGGCCAGATGACGGATCTCGCGCCCTATCACCCGGTCTCCCCCATGCCCGCGATCCGGCGTGACGTGTCCATCGCGGTGGACGCCGACGACCTGGCCGAAGACCTCGGCGACCGCGTCCGCACCGCGCTCGGCGACGACGCCGACTGCGTCGAGTCGGTGGAGATCCTCAGCGAGACGCCGTGTTCGGCCTTGCCCCCGCAAGCGCTCGAGCGGCTCGGCGCGCGACCAGGACAGAAGAACGTGCTGGTCAAGATCGTTTTACGGCATCTGGCGCGCACGCTTTCGGATCCGGAGGCGAACGCGCTGCGCGACCGCGTTTATGCTGCGCTGCACCAAGGTTCAAGGGAGCACACATGCCGGTCGAAGCCGAACTGACCGCGGTACTGCGGAATCCGGACGAGGTCCGTGCAGCGCTCGGCGCACGCGCGGAGGCCGAGCGCTGCACCTACTCCGACACGTACTTCGACTGGCCCGACCACCGGCTCACCGAAGGCGACTACAACCTCCGCGTGCGCACGGTCAGCCAGGACGGGTCGACGCGAACCCTGCTCACCTTCAAGGAACCGAGGACCGGCGCCTCGAAACACGCGAAGCCCGAGCACGAAACCGAAGCGGGCGACGCCGAAGTCCTGCGCACGATCTTCCACGGGCTCGGGCTCGTGGAACGGATCGCGTTCCAGAAGCACTGCGAGAACTACCGCTTCACCGACCGAGGCCACGACCTGCTCGCCACCGTGGCCGAGATCCCGGACCTGGCCGGGCAGACCTTCCTCGAACTGGAGACCATCGTCGAACCGGAGCACGTGACCGAAGCGCTCACCGCCATCCGGGCCGTGCTGCACGACCTCGGCATCACCGACGAGGACCTGTCGACCGAGTCCTACACCCGCCGAGTCGCCGCGCGCCGCTGAGGTTGGTACCGGCAAAGTCGCCCGCCCGGGTCGGTTGAAGGAATGAATGCCACGTTCACAACGCTGAGCACAAACGCCCCGTTCATGCCGTCCAGCACGCTTCAAAATGCGGGCAAAAGCGACAATGGGGGGCAAAAATCGCCAGCGCGAGTGAAAGGAACGAACGGGGCTTATGTGTCGCTCAGGGTTGCATAAGTGGCGTTTGTGCGCAGTCGACACGAGGTGGGCAACCTAGGGCCCGGCGACCAAACCCTCGCGCACCGCCCACAACGCCGCTTGGGTACGCGAAGCCAGGTCCAGCTTCGAGAGCACATTGCTCACGTGCGTCCGTGCGGTCCGCTCGCTGATCACCAGCGCGTCCGCGATGTCCCGGTTCGACTTCCCCTGCGCCACCAGCACCAGGATCTCGCGTTCGCGCGGGGTGAGCGCGGTCGCCGTGCGCTGCGGGGCGACCAGTGAGCGCGTCAGTTTCCTGGCCACCGCGGGATCCAGGTGCACCTGGCCGCGGTTCGCGGCGCGGACGGCGGCCACCACCTGGTCGGCTTCGGCGTCCTTGAGCAGGTACCCGGCCGCGCCCGCCTCGAGCGCCGAGTGGACGCGTTCGGCCTCGCTGAAGCTGGTCAGCGCGACGACCTCGACGTGCGGGTAGAGCTTCTTGATCGCTCGGGTGGCCGCGATGCCGTCGAGCCGGGGCATGAGCAGGTCCATCAGCACGACGTCCGGCAGTTTGTCGTCGTTGGCCGACACGGCGAGCTGGTCGAGTGCCGACTGGCCGTCCGGCGCCTCGCCGAGCACCTCGATGTCGTCGAGCATGTCGAAGAATGCGCGCATACCGCGCCGGACGACCACGTGGTCGTCGACGAGGAACACCCGGATGGGCGGCGGCCCGCCTGTCTGGGTCATGGTGGTTCTCCTACGTTTCGTACTCGTCGGCGGGGGCTTCTCCGGCGACCCCTGGCAGCACCGCCCGCACGGTGGAGCCCGCGGGTGAGCTGGCGATCGTCAGCCGCCCGCCGAGCCGTCTCGTGCGCTCGCGCATGCCGTCGAGACCGAGGTGCCCGGGGTGCGGCTCCTCGGGGTCGAAACCCGTGCCGTCGTCGGTGATCTCGACGACCAGTGTGCCGCCGTCCACCGCCAGCGTGACATCGACCCGGCTCGGGCCCGCGTGCTTCACGCTGTTGTGGACAGCTTCCTGCACGACCCGGAACAGCTCTTCCTCGGCCCGCTCGGACAGCGGTACGCGGTCCTCCGGCGCGTGCACCAGGATCTGGATGCTCTCGCGGACGGCGATGGCGGCCGCCCGTTTGCGGATCGCTTCGGAGAGCCCGTCCTCGTGCAGCGCGTCGGGCCGGAGCTGGAACAGGGCCGCGCGCATCTCGGCGAGCGCGCCCTGGGTGAGGCCGCGCAGCTCGGTCAGGCCGCGCGCGACCGGGCCCACCGGATCGCCGCCTTCCTTCTGCACCGCGAGCTCGACCGCGCGGGTGTGCAGCGTCATCGAGAACAGCGCCTGCGAGACGGAGTCGTGCAGTTCGCGGGCGAGCCGGTGCCGCTCCTCCAGCGCGGCGACCTGGGACGCCTCGTCGAGCAGTTCCATGACCTCTTCGACGCGCAGCTGCTCCTCGCCGACGACCGAGGCGATCATGATCCGCGCCGAGGCAGCGCCGACGGAGCCCGCGAGCAGGGTCTCGGCATGCTGCACGAGTTCGGGGGCCGCCTCCGCATCGGGGGCGACGGCGAAACCACGTTCACGCGCATACTTGTCCAACGCGCCATCGGCGCCCACGAAACGCTCGGTGAGCGTCCGCAGCTCCCCCACGGTCACCCGGCCACGCCAGATCCTCGGCCGTTCCGGGTCGGCCAGCGCGTCGACGAACAGCACCGCCTGCGCCCGCTCGGCCGCGTTGGGCGGACGGCCCACGAGCGAGACCGCGAAGTAGCCGCCGATGTTGACGAGCATGCTCCAGAACATCGCGTGCCCGACCGGGTCCATCCCGGTCAGCCCGAACAACGCCTGCGGGCGCAGCGCGGCGATCCCGAACGGCCCGTCGGCCAGTAACGTGCGCGGCAGCAGGCCCGCGTCGGCGAACGTCGGCAGCGCCAGCGTGTACGCCCACACCGCGAAGCCCGCGGACATCCCGGCGAGCGCGCCGTTGCGGGTGCCGCCCTTCCAGAACAGTCCACCGAGTATCGCGGGCGCGAACTGCGCGACCCCGGCGAACGAGACCAGCCCGATGGACACCAGTTCCGTGCCCTGGCCTGCGAACCGGAAGTAGGCGTAGCCGAGCAGCATCACCAGCACGATCGCGATCCGGCGCACGGCCAGCGTGACGCCGGCCAGGTCACCGCGCCTGGTCAGCCTCGGATAGCGGCGCAGCAGGATGGGCACCACCAGCGAGTTCGACACCATGGTGCTCAACGCCACCGTCTCCACGATGATCATGCCGGTGGCCGCGCTCAGGCCGCCGACGAAGACCAGGAGTGTAAGCGCTTCCTGCGCCGACGCCATCGGCAGCGCCAGCACGAAGGTGTCCGGATTGACCGACCCGCCGAACCGCAGCAGCCCGGCGGCCGCGATCGGCAGCACGAAGATGTTGATCACCAGCAGGTACAGCGGGAACATCCAGATCGCCCGCTTGAGGTGACCTTCGTCGACGTTCTCGACCACGCCGACCTGCCATTGCCTCGGCAGCAGGAGCACCGCGAGCCCGGAGAGCACGATCATCCACGTCCACGTCGCCGTGGTGCCGCCGAGTGAGAACAGCGCGGTGAGCTTCGCGTGCGCGGCCTGGGTGAAAAGGTCGCCGAAACCGCCGTACAGCCCGAAGGTCACGAAGACGCCTGCCGCGACGAACGCGACCAGCTTGACCACCGACTCGAACGCGATCGCCGCGACCATGCCCTCGTGCCGCTCGGTCGCGTCGAGATGCCTGGTGCCGAACAGGATGGTGAACCCGGCGAGCAGCAAGGCCACGTAGAGCGCGGTGTCCTGGAAGAAGGGGACGGCCGAGGTGGGCCCCGGATGGCTGCGAATGACCTCGAAGGTGGTCGACACCGCCTTGAGCTGCAACGCGATGTACGGCACGACCCCGAGCACCGCGATCACGGTGACCAGCCCGCCGAGCCAGGTGCTCTTGCCGTAGCGCGCGGAGATGAAGTCGGCGAGCGAGGTGATGCGGTTGCGCCTGCTGATCCGGATGATCCGGCGCAGCACCAGCCAGCCGAGTCCGAACATCAGCGTCGGGCCGAGATAGGTGGTCAGGAAGCCGATGCCGCTGGTGGCCGCGCGGCCGACGCTGCCGTAGTACGTCCACGAGGTGGCGTACACGGTCAGCGAAAGCGCGTAGATCGTGCCGCGGCTGATCAGGCTCCGGCCGGCGTCGGCGCGGCGGTCGCCGTAGAACGCGACCGCGAAGAGCACGGCGAGGTAGGCGACGGAAACCGTGACCACGACCCAGGTCTGCAGCACCGCTTCAGCCCGAGCGTCCGGCGAGCACGGCGGTGAGTCCGATGAGGACGGCCCAGACCACGAACAGGTAGGCCCAGATCACCGGGACCCCGAAGACCTGGGCGCCGGTGTTGAACACCGACAGCAGCGGTGGCACCAGCAGCACGAATCCGAACACTGTTATCAAAATGAGGCGCCCATTGAACGACTGGTCGTCCTCCGGCCCGGTCATTCCGCCGCGTCCCGTCTCAGCCACCCGCGCCCCCATACACCCTTGCCGCGATTCCGCCCGCGAAATACCGACGATCTCCGTCAAGTCGGGCCAGCGTAGAACGCGCGGCGCGGCATTGCACCCCGGAAGCCGCTCAGCGGGACGGGCACACGGCAATCGCACTCGCGAAGGCGCGGAAAACAGGGAACGGAATCTTTGTGCGGCGCGCACAAAGATTCCGTTGTGCGCGCCGCACAGCGCGCGCGGAAACCCCAGTTGGGCAGGATCTCGACCCGTCGCCCGCCCGCGCGGCCTTTGGTACGCGGGGCGTGGCCGCCGAGCGGGCGGCGGGGTGAAAAGTCCGATTTGGATCCGGTGAAAATTCTTGTGCGGCACCGGCGTGTCGCGAACCGGCAACGCCTCGCCCGTGAGGCCGCTGAGCACCTCTCAGTCGACGCGGACGTGGAGCGTCTCGAGCCCGCGCAGCAGCGGGTCGTCACGGAACACCGGCGCGGGCTTGTCGGGGTCGAGCCGCAGGTTGGGGAACCGCGTGACGAGCTTCGAGAAGTACGTCTGCCCCTCGATGCGGGCCAGCGCGGCGCCGATGCAGAAGTGGATCCCGAAGCCGTAGCCGAGCTGCCCGTTCGGCTCGCGGGTGATGTCAAGCCGTTCCGGGTCGGGGAACCGCGCGGGGTCCCGGTTGGCCGCACCGACGACCGGGTACAGCAGCTGGTCCTTCTTGATCAGCTGCCCGCCGATCACCACGTCCCGGGCGGCCTGCTGCGGGGTCATGATCGGGGCGGGCCCGTCATAGCGCAGCAATTCCTCGGCCGCGTTCGGCGCGAGTCCCGGGTTTTCCCGCAGCAGCCGCATCTGGTCCGGATTACCGAATAATGCAAACGTTCCATTGGCGAGGTAATTCGCGGTCGTCTCCAGTCCCGCGTTGAGCATCGCCATGCAATTGAGGATCAGTTCCTCGTCGCTCAGTTTCCCGTCCGGACCGGTCAACGTGACCAGAGTCGACAAAAGGTCGTCCTTCGGGTCCCGGCGCCGCTCCTCGATGAGCTCGATCAGCCGTTGGTTGAACTCGTTGAGCCCGACATGCGCCGCCGACGCGATGGCGGGCGCGTCCTTCGCGTACTGGGCGCCGAGCAGCTGCATCATCTCGGTGGACAGGTGCGTCATCCGCTCGTGGTCCTCGCGGGGCACGCCGATGAACTCCATGATCACCGTGGACGGCAGCGGGTAGGCGATGGCGGTCATCAGGTCGCCGCCGCCGTCGGCCTCGATCCGGTCGAGCAGCCGGTCGGTGACCGCCTCGACCTGCGGCCGGTACGACTCGATCAGCTTGGGGGTGAAGGCTTTGCTCATCAGCCTGCGCACCCGCGTGTGGTACGGCGGGTTCGCGAACGGGAGCATCAGCCCGAGCTGGCGCTCGAAGTCCGCCATCCGGTCGCGCATCACCTGCGGCACGGACGCGAACAGGTAGTCGGTCACCGGCGGCCGCAGGATCGAGTGGTTGCGCAGCAGCTTCGAGACGTCGTCGTAGCGCGTGAAGATCCAGCCGCCGACGGTGTCCTCGTAGTGGATCGGCGCGCTTTCCCGCAGCGCGCGGTAGAACGGGTACGGGTCGTTGAGGAACGCCGGGTCGAGCGGGTTGAACGCGATCGTGGTCTCGGCTTTCGAACGCGTGGATTCGGCCTGGATCAACGTGTTCGCGCTGCGCCGCTCCTCATCGGACAGTGCGGAGTGGACGGCGGCGGCGACCTTCTCGTCGTTCGGCTCGACGAACATGGTGAAGTGGTCGCCGGGGATCTCGACCAGCTCCAGCTCCCCCAGCTCGACCTCTTCCCAGCCGTTCGCGGGCAGGTCGAGCTTGAGCGCGGTGTTGCGGTGCGGCTTCATCACCGGCGGGAAGCCGTCCATGGCCTTGAGCAGGGTGACCTTGAGATCGGACGGCCGCGGCTGGTACTTGACGTTGGCCTCGATGTTCGCCTGGTAGACGCGGAGCATGTTGCCGATGTGCTCCTCGACCGGCAGCGAGCCGTTCGCGCCGAGGAACCGGCCGAGCCGCTCCTTCTGCTCGGACACGGCCAGCTCCGGGTCGATCTCGACACCGGCGGGCCCGCCCGATTTGAACGCGAGCCGGTTCATGGTGAGCAGCTCTTCGATGGCAGCCGGGTCGTCCTCGGGCGGCAGCGGCTGGCCGGGGATCGGGACGTACGAGTCGAGCAGCACGATCCGCGTGACCTCTTCACCGGCTTCGCGCAGCTGGCGGCCCATCTCGTAGGCCACCACACCGCCGAACGAATGCCCGCCGAGCAGGTACGGGCCGTACGGCTGGACCAGCCTGATCGACTCGATGTACCGCGCGGCCAGCTCCTCGACCGTGTCGAGCGGGTCCTCGCTGCCGTCGTAACCGGGCGCGCGCACGCCGTAGAACGGCCGCGCGGAGCCGACATCCCTGGCCAGCTGCAGCAGGTAGTACGCCGCGCCGAGCGCGCCGCCGACGCAGAAGAACGGCCGCGCCGCCGTCAGTCCCAGAAGGAGGGTCGAGTTGGTGGTGGTGACCTCGGCCGGTTCTTCCGCGACCGCGAGGTGTTCGGCGATCGACTCGATCGTCGGGTGCTCGAGGAACAACGTGTGCGGGATCCGGAAACCGAGCCAGTCCGAGAGCCCCGACTGCAGCGCGGCGACCGACATGGACTCCAGCGCGAACCGGTCCAGCCGGACGGTCGGGCTCACCTGCTCGACGGGCAGCCGCAGCTCGGCGGCGACGTTCTCGACCAGCCAGTCGCGCAGAGCGTCCACAGTGGGCTCCGGCCGGTTGAGCAGGACAGGTTCCGCGGCCGGCGCGGCGAGGAAATGCCCGAAGACGTCGTCGCCGCCGTCGAAGTGCTCGCGCACGAGTTTCCGGCTGTACGCGACCGTGCACTCGACCAGCTCGTACGCGGGCAGGCTGCCCGCGTGGAAGGTGTGCCGCTGGCCCTGCAGGTGTTCGATCCGGTCGTAGACGCCGTCGAGGATGTCCTCGCTGCCGAAGTGCGGCAGGAAGCGCCAGCGGCGCTGGGTGTGCACCTCGACGAGTTCGCCACCCATGCGTTCGACGTTCTCCCGCAGCTTGGCGACGATGTCGTCACCGTCGAGCCCCGGCTCGCCATAGGAGTAGCAGGCGTAGACGTCCTGATCCGGATACCGGTGGTGGAACGCGACGGCGTGCCCGCGCGGGGCCGAGGGCCGGGTGTGCTGATCGACCAGGAAGAACGCGGACTTGGGCAGGCCGGTCGCGGTGATCACCGTGGTGTAGTAGTCCATCACGCGGACGCGCCCGGCGAGTTCCCGCTCCTCCGGCGTCGCGTCGAGCACCGGCAGCAGCTGGTCGAGCGGGACGGTCACCACGAGGTCGTCGGCCGTCACGACACCTTGGCAGGTCGTGATCCGCACGCTTTCGGCACGCGCGTCCGGGTCTCGCTCGATCGCGGAAATCGTTACCCCGCACCGGACATCACTGAGCTGCGCGGCGACCTTCTCCCACAGGCCCTTGAACCCGCCGAGGATGGTGAAGCTGCCGGTGTGCCCGAGCAGCTCCGGTTTGGCCGAGAGCAGGCCGGTCATCTCGGCGTACTTCACGAAGTAGAGCGCGGGCAGGTCGCCGGCGAGATAACCGTATCCGGCGGCGGTGTAGCCGATGCCGAGCGACTCGGCCAGCGACTCGAGGCCTTGCTCGGCGAGCCACTCCGAGACGGGCTGAGCCAGCGAGCGTGCCGAATGCGCGAGACCCGGTTCGGCGATCTGCGGGAACAGGCGGTCACGCAGCTCCGCGTACTTGCCGAACGTCTCACGCCGGAAGAACGCCGTGCTCTGCGGCTTCGCCTCGCCGTGGTCGATGTCGTAGACCCGGTGCGGGGTGGTGTCCTCGGTCGGCATGCCGAGTTCGCCCGCGAGCTGGGCGACGTTGGCGTACTGGGTGGTGCAGACGTGCCCGCCGAGGTCGTACGCGCGGTCGTCGATGTCCACCGACTCGCATTTGCCGCCGACCTCGGGCAACGCCTCCAGCACGATCGCGCGGTGCCCGGCGCGTTCCAGCTCCCGTGCCGCGCTCAGGCCCGCCGGTCCGGCGCCGATCACCGCGACCGTCCGCTTAGGACCGCCCTCAGTGGAGTGCCCGGAGAACGGGCAGCCGATCATCTTCTTCGTGGACGGTTCGGCCGGTTCTTCGAGACGTGCGGCCGCGCTCAGGCTGTACAGCAGGACACGCAGGTGGTTCAGCGAAGCGTTCTCGTACGGCGACGTCGCCAGCACGCTGCCGAGCGACTCCGGCGCGACCGCGGGGCTGAACCGCAGCCCCTCGATCTTCGCGTTGGTGACGAGCGAGTCGAGGTGCAGCGTCGCGAGGTCGGTCCACGGCAGGTCCCACGGCCGCATACAGTCGAGCGCGAGCTCGTTCTCCTCGTCCGATTCGGTGACCGGGTGCAGCTGGACCTGCAATGTCCCGCCGATCGGGCCGCCTTCGAGTATCCGCTCCCGCAGTTCGAGATGCAGGAAGTTCTTCGGCCGGGGATCGTCGAGGTCACCGGGATCGCGCGGGTTCTCCGCGGGCGGCTCCGGCGGCAGGCCGCGCCCCTCGAAGTCGACATGCCCGGTGTCGGGGGCGCCGGTCGCGGGCAGCAGCCGATACCGCACGAGATATTGGGTGCCGTCCGCCGCGAGATAGCCGGTCGGCGCCTGCGAGTAGTAGTGATAGTCGGCGAACGTGCTGGCGTAGCGGTAAAGCCGCCAGCCGTTCCGCTTGAACTCCGGCACCTCGCGGTCGATGTTGTCCGCGTCGCCGTTGGAGTACCGCAGGAACATGTCGGCGGTGCGCAGGAAGAACAGCTCACCCGTGTTGAGCGAGAGGTCGAGCAGCGCGTCCTCGGTGCCGGGGTCGCGCAGGCGGAGCGTGATCCCGCGGATCGAGGGCGCGATGTCGTCGCTCTCGACACCGTTGCTGTACCGGGCGATGACGTCGAATTCCCGGCCAGGCCTCAGGAAATCATGCGCGGGCAGGTCGAGCGCGTCGTTGAGCTTGAGCGTGCCCGCCGCCGTGGTCGCGGTCTTGTGGAAGGTACGCGCCCGCGTCATCCTGGCCGCCTCGACCAGCGGCGACAGGCCGTCGAGCACCGCCTGGAAGTCGTCGTCGACCTCTAGTAGGCGCGGGTCGTCGACCCCGTTCGAAAACCGCATCACGCCTCCACACTCTGCTGAACCGAAACCCGGATCGTGGCAGGCGAAGAGTTGATCTCCCCGCTGACGAAAGCCTGTTTGCAGGCGAGCCGCCGTACCTTGCCGCTCGTCGTCTTGCGCACCGTGCCCGCCTTGCCGACCACGACCGCGTGGCACGCGAGCTGGTGGTCCTCGTAGACCTGGCGCCGGACGGCCTCGACGATCCCGTCGACGTCGGCCGCGGTCACCTTCTCCTGCCTGGTCTCCACGAAGAGCACGAGCTGCTCGCCCTGCTCGTCGTCGACGGCGAACGCCGCGACCCCGCCGGGGCGCACGAGCGGGTGCACGTCGCGGACGCAGTCCTCGATGTCGGCAGGGTAGAGATTGCGGCCACGCACGATGATCAGGTCCTTGAGCCGCCCGGTGATGAACAGCTCGCCCTCGTGGAAGAAGCCGAGGTCGCCGGTGCGCAGGTAGTCGCCGTCGTCACCTTCGGCGCGCGCGTGGAACGTGTCGTCGGAGTCCATGCCCCAGTAGCCGAGTCCCTTGGTCGGCGAGTCGACCCACACCTCGCCGACCTCGCCGTCACCGCACGGGACGCGGGTCGTGGGGTCGACGATCCGGACCGCCCCTGGCTTGGTGATCCGGCCGCAGCCGAGGTAGGTGACGCCGTCCGGCGCGAGCACCACCTTGCCACCCTCCAAAGAGGACTTGTCGACCGTGAGCGCCGCGCGTCCGCCCATCGACACGCTCACCGAGGTCTCCGCCAAGCCGTAAGCGGGATAGAAGGCGTCGCGCTTGAGGCCGGTGTCCGCGAACGCGGTGAAGAAAGCGTCCACAGTGGAGGGCCGGATCGGCTCGGCAGCCGACATGACCACCCGCAGCGAGCCGAGGTTCCAGGCGGCGCGCTGGGCCGCGGTCGTCTTGCGGACCGCGAGTTCGAACGCGAAGTTCGGCGCGGCGGTGTGCGTGGCACCGACCCGCGACATGACCTCGAACCAGACCGAGGGGCGCTGCAGGAAGGTCATCGGTGACATCAGCGTGCTCCGCCCGTTGCCCGCGATGGTCGAGCAGATCACGCTGATCAGCCCGAGGTCGTGGTACTGCGGCACCCAGAAGACGCCTCGGGTGTCCGGACCGAGCGCGAGGTCGGCGGCGTTCGCGGCGACCTCGCGCGCGAGGTTGCCGTGGGTCAGGATCACGCCCTTGGGCGCCGAGGTCGAGCCGGAGGTGTACTGCAGGAACACCGGATCGCCGAGGTCGGGTTCGTGCCAGGTCACCGGGCCGGACACGGTCTTCTTCTTGTCGGTGCGGTACCAGCCGAGACTCGGCCAGCTCGGCGCGTCCTTGCTGAAGAAGCTGGTCACCGTGCCCGCCGTGCGTGACCGGTCGTACAGGCTGCTGGTGAGCACGCCGCGGGCGCCGCAGTTGTCCACAATGGCCGTGAAGGTGGCGAGATCCTTCTTCAGCTTGAACGGATTCGGCGGGTAGACAGGCACCGGGAGCACCCCGGCGGCCAGACAGCCGAGGAACGCGCCGATGAAGTCCAGCGAGGGCGGGTAGACCAGGACGGCTCGATCGCCCGGCTGGAAACCCCACTCGCGCAACGCTTCCACGACCCGGTCGGCCGCCTCGCCGAGTTCGCGCACGGTCAGGCTGGCCTCGGTCTGTCCCTTCTCGTCGACGAAGGTGAACAGGCGACGGTCCGGATCGGCCGCGCGCAGCCGCTGGAACGAGGCAAGGATGTGCTCGGTCACGGGAGCCTCCGGGGGATGAGTCAATTTCGGACGATCACGGCTTCGGCGCGGTGCTCCAGCTCCACGCGGTACGGGGTGCCCGCGACATGCGCGACGAGCGGGTCTTCACCGAGGTCGACGGCGGACGGGTGCACCCGCGCCTGGCGTGCCACGTGGTCGCGGACGGCGATCTGCACGAGGTGGTCACGGCCGCGTGCCGACGGCGGCAGGCCGTAGACCTGGGCGACCGTGCCGACGAGCCAGTCACACTGCTCGACATCGGACAGGGTGAGCGTCGTGCTGCCAGCCTTGGTGCGCGACAGGCCGAGACCGTCCACGTAGGTCCGATCGCGAAGGAAGGCGCGGCGGTGTTCCGGTGCCGCGGTGCCGAAGGATCCGGTCGGCATGAGCACTTCCACCAGCCGCATCGCGACCAGCACCCGGCCGCCGGCGATCAGCTGCAGGTCGATGAGCGGGAACCGGCCGTCGAGCCCGGCGAACCTGGCCTCCACCTGGATCTCACCGGTGTCCGGCAGCGGCGCGAACTGCTCGAAGCGGCTGATCCGGCACGGATACGCGACCTGGCCGCTCGGGATCGAACTGACCCACTGCCACAGGCTGTCGTGCGGGATGACGTGTGTCGCCGCGTCCAGCAGCCCCTGGTTCAACCGTCCACGAGGGACACTCCCCTGCCCGGCGTCGAGCACGCCGGAGGCGCCGTTCGACCCTCGCCGCAACGACTTCAGGTACTGGAAGGCCGGTCCGTGGAACAGCGAGCCGGAGGTGTAGAAGCCGGTCACCGTTTCGACATTCGCCAGCGGGGCAAGCGTTTGCGGGGGCGGACCGGGCGTGCCGATGGTCGCGGTGGCCACGGGTTCGAAGCGGGACAGCTTCGGCGTCGCCGCGTCACGCCACGCCAGCAATGTCGACTTCTCGCCGTCCTTTTCGGACTTGAGCCGGATCGGCCTGGTGGCGGGAAGCCAGCGCCGGAGTTCGATGTCCTCCAGCACGAACGCGTCCGAGTCCGGCGCGAGGCGGTCCACGACGGACATCATCGGCAGTGCCGGAACCGTCCATGTCGGACGGTGGTCGTTGAGCCAGGTGTCGGCACCCGCGTCGAGCACCTCTTCACCGGCCGGGTCACCCTCGACCACCCGCACGCCGAGATCGACCGCGCTGTAGATGCGCTTGCCGTCGACCCACAGCCACGCCTTGGCCCTGGCGTGGTCCCCGCCGAACTCGGTGATCTCCAGCTCGGTGCTGATCACCCCATGCGTCGGAATGACCTGGCCGCGGTATTTCCAGACCAGCGGCCGGTCCGCGGTCAGCGCCTCGAACCGGGGCGCGGTCATCCCCGCTCCGGCGCCGCGCTCGATCAAGTAGAACTGCAGGAGCTGGTACATCGCCTCGATGCCGAGCGAACCCGGCTGGACGGGGTCCTGGAAGAAGTGGGCCTTGAAGAACCACTCCCCCGCGTCGACGTCCTTCTCCGCGCTGAGCCGCCCGAGCCCCGCCTCGCCACCGGCGGGGTCGTACCCGGTGACCCTGTCGAGCATGAGCAGCATCGGGCCGGCGAGCCGGAGCGGGCCGCCGCAGTACTTCTCCGGGCGCGAGGCCAGGTCGATCACCGGCCCCGGCGGCGCGGCGATCGCGGCACGCTCCACATCGGACGCGCGCAGGCCCTGCTGGTCCTCGAAGGCCGACTTCGGGAAGAACCCGAAAACGGTGTCCATCTTGAACACGGACGCGTCGTCGGCGAAACACTCGACGTCGAACGAAACAATGATCATGGTCCCGGTCACCGAGATGTCCCGGAGGGTGGCATGCGTGCGAATCACCTTTGTCTCTGGCGTGATGTAGCCGGAGATCATGCCGTCACCGTCGAGATTACGGAAGAGCAGATCGTCGTCGATTTCCACCGCGCAGCCCGCGAAGGACGCGAGCCAGCCACAGGGCTGCAGCGCGACCTCCATCAGCACCGCGAGCGGCATCGTGCCGTGGTTCTCGTCGAAATACCACACCCGATCAGGCACTTCGTAGTCCGCGACGACCGAACTGCCGACCTCCATCCCGCCCAATTTCCCGGTGGTTTCCGCGATCCGGGTCATGAAGTGATAAGGCGGTCCCGGTAAACGGGCCACCCGGCGGTGACCGTCGAAGCGGGAATACAACTCGCCGAAAGCGCCGGACGGTTTTCCCCAAGCACAGGAAAGCAACGATTCGTAACCGAACCGGACACCGTCGACCTCGGCGACCACGCCGGTCTCCGGCTCGGCGAGCAACCGGTCACGCCACTGCTCGAGTGGCCAGTCGGGCACGAGCCGCAGGCCCACCCGCTTGGCATGGAACGCCTTCACACCATCCACAGTGCAAAGTACGTCGGCGAACACCGTGGGGTTCGGTCCGGCGGAAAGTTCGATCACGAAAACCTCGTACGCGAGGTTCTTGCCGGCGGGCGTCACCTGCCCACGGCACCGGAGGTCGTAGGCCTCACCCGGCACCGGCTCGAACCGCCACGCGTCGTTGCCGATGGTGAACCCGCAGGCCGCGAGGTAGAACGCCATGGATTGCAGACAGCCCTGGAACATCAGCGTGCCCGGCATGCACGGGTCGTTCTTGAAGTGCCCCTCGAAGAACCAGTCGCCGGTGGTGATCGGTGTCTCGGCGCGCAGGTAGCCGCGGCGCCACGGCCCGCCCGCCGGTTCGAAGTCGGTCACCTCCCGCAGGAAAAGCAGGTCTCCGTCATCGATCCGCGGCGACCGGCTGTGCGAGCGCGTGACGTCCCAAGCCTTGCCGAAGCAGTCGGCAGGACGGCCTTCGGCGAACGCGCGCACGGCGTCGGCGTCGTAGCGGCGGGGCGCGCCGGTGATGGCGGGCGGGTCGAGCCGGCCGGACGGCGGCTCCTCCCGGCTCGGGTCCCAGATGACACCCGCGCTGGCGGCCAGCTCTTGATCGGTGAAGAACCCGGCCTGTCCTTTGCGGACGGAAAGCCGGAGTTCGCCATCGACGTGGCAGTCGTAGTGGAAGAAGAACAGGCGGATACCGTTGAGCTCGGCGTGGTCGTCGATGTGGATCTCGTACTCGAGCTTCTCGCCCGGCTTCGGCGGACTGCCGTGGAAGGTGAGCTCGCAGCCGAGCAGGCGGTACACACGCTCGCCGCGGTTGAGCAGGTCGGCGCCTAGCCAGCTGATCAGCAGCAGGTCGGCCTGGCCTGCCTCGACCAGTACGCCAGGCGGCATGCGGCCGGTGCTGTCGAGGTACCAGCTGCCCGGTTCGACATCGGTCTCGGTCCGGATGGTACCGGTGCCCATCGAGCCGGCGACGGCGTCGATCGCGATGACGCGGTCGGCGAGCAGCATCGGCGGCGACGGCATCCTGGTCTGCCTGGCGTACCCGTCCTGCGCGGTGAACAGCTCACCGAATAGGTCCGAGATCTTGCCGACGGCAAGGTGTTCGAGCTGTTTCCGGTCGAACAGCGGCCCCTTGGTGTCCACTGTGGACAACACCGGCGGCAGGTGGGGCGCACGCGCCATGGTGGTCTCTGGCACCTTGATCTCCGGGAGGTGAGCGGGCAGCGTGACGACGCGGTCCGGTTCGTTTTCGGCGGGCAGCGACGCGGCGAGCCGGTCGAACAGCGCTGGGGTGTTCACGGGGACGCCTGCCGCGACGAGTTCCGCCGCGACACGGGACAGCTGCCGGACACTGCGGCCGTCCTGCGCGTCGAGCGGGATCGCGAGGTGCTCGCGGTCGCCGAGGGTCCGGCGGATCCAGTCGGTGCAGAGTGCTTTCGGGCCGTGCTCGAGGAAGATCCGCACACCGTCGTCCCACGCCCGCTCGACGGTGCCCGCGAAGTCCATGGTCCCGACGGCCTGCGCGGTCAGCGCGTCGGCCGCGCGTTCCGCGGTCGGCAGATAGGACCCGGTGGTGGCGCAGCTGTAGAAGCGGACGCCGTCGGGTGGCGTGGCAGGCCGGTTGTGCAGCCGCCACCACTGCCCGCGCACCTCGGCCAGTTCCGGGGTGTGCACGGCGAGTTCGTACGGCACCGGCAGCGTGTACGCGGTGTCGAGTCTGCCGAGCACCCGCTCGCACGCGGGCACGTCGCCGCCGATGAGGCACGAATCGGGCGAGTTGATCGCGATCAGGTGCGCGGCGACCTCGCCGTCGAGCGCCTTGCGCACGAGGTCGGGCTCGACGCCGACCAGGTAGTTCTTCCAGCGCGTGCCCGCGATCCCCGCACGCGCCCACGCACGGTGGATCGCCGCGAACTCGCCGGCGACCTCGCGGGTGAACATGCCCGAGGCGTTCATCTCGGCGATCAGCGCGCGCATATCGGTCCAGACGCCGAGCGCGACGAGCGCGTTCGACTCGCCCGCGGAGTAACCGAGTGCCGCGGTGGGCTTGAGCCCGAGCAGGTCACGGCTGACCCGGGCATGCACCTGGCTGAGCAGCGCGGTGCCCCAGATCTGGTCGAGCACCGTGCGCGGTGCGCTGCCGGAGCCGTCGAACGCCCAGGCCGCCGCCTCGCGCACGGAGCCGGACCTGGTCTCGATCTCCTCGAGCAGGTCGGGGAACGCGAGCAGGAGTTCCCGGCCCATGCCGGGGTACGCCGAGATCCCGCCGGTGAAGACGAAGCCGATCTCACCGGTCAGCGGGGTCTCGCGGAAGGCGACGCCCTCGGGTTTCGGTCCGCCGCTGATGAGCCAGCGCTTGGCTGCCTCGTCGTTGTCGCCGAGGAGCACCAGCCGGGCGGGGCCAGTGTCGGACTCGCGACCCGCGTCGAGCGCTTGGATCACGCCTTTCTTGTCGGCCCCCGAGTAGACGCGGAGCTTGGCGGGCCGTTCGGCGACCCATGGTTCGGACGTGCACGCCTTGACCAGCACACGCTTTTCCTTGCCCGCCAACGGCTTGATCGAGACTTCGGCCGCGCAGACGTCGAACGCGGGGTCCGCGGGCGCGCCGACGCGCGGAGTCGCCCGGTGCCTCAGTGCCAGCGCGGCCGTGGCCACGGCGAGCAGGCCTTTGGCGGCGTGCGGATTGCCGAACAGCTCGCCGGGATCGAAATCGAGGTCGCGATCGGTTTCGCTGGTCGCGTCCTCCACGAGCGCGATGACTTCGCTCTTGTCCGCATCGGACAGTCGTTTGAGGACGAGCACGACCGCCGCGTCGCCGGGTTTTCTTTCCAGACCAAGGTCTTTGAGGGCCTGCTGATGCACTGGCTCGTGGGAGAGGTCGACCGCGCCGACGACCGCGGCGTCCGCCTCACCGGTGCGCAACGCCCGCGCGGCGATCTCCAGCGCGACGATTCCCGAGGCCTCCTCGGCCGAGACCGTGAAGCTGGGACCCGCGAGATCGAGGTGGGAGTTGAGCCGGTTGGCGACGATGTTCGGCATGGTGCCGACGACGCCCGCGCTGGTGAGCACCGGCGTGAACGCGTCGCCGTCCTCCGCGCGCCAGCGTGCGCCGTACCGGGCGACCTCGGGGTCACAGCCCATGCCGACGAGCACCATCGTGCGCTCACGCGGGAGGTCCAAGCCTTTGACGGCCTCGCGCGCGGCCTCCAGCATCAGCAACTGCTGGGCGAGCGTCTGCTTCAAGTCCAGCGGCGGCACACGGAGTCCCGTGAGCTTGACGTCGACGGTCTCCCGTCGCTCGGTGTCCCCGGTGCCGCTGAACAGCGCTTCGCGGAGGTCGTGGCTGTTCTCACCGTTGCCGACCCTGGCGCCGATCGCGACGATCGCGATCGGCTCGGACTGCTTGGGCGGCAAGGGATCCACGGCTCCGCAAACGTCCACATCGTCCACGATCAAATGCGCGTTGTTCCCGCCGAACCCGAAAGCGCTGATCGCGGCACGCCGCGGCCCGGTCCACGGTTCGGGCTCGTGCAGGAGCCTCAGCGGGGTGCCGTCGAGCGCGTCGATCGGGGCGTCCGCGTTCAGCGTCGCCGGGCGGACACCGGCCCGCATGGCGCCGATCACCTTGAGCAGGCCCGCGACACCGGCGGCGGTGATCAGATGGCCCACATTGGACTTGGCCGAGCCGACGGCCAGTCCTTTGTGGTCGGCGAAGATCTTGGCGGCGCTGCGCACCTCGACGGCGTCTCCCACGGCTGTGCCGGTCGCGTGACACTCGAGCAGAGACACGGTTTCCGGCGCGACCCCGGCCATCTCGTACGCGAGCCGCATCGCCCGCTGCTGACCTTCCTCGGCGGGCGCGAGGAACCCGGCGCCGCGCCCGTCGTTCGACAGGCCGACCCCGCGGATCACGCCGAGTACTGGCTGGTCCGTCACGTCGGAAAGCCGCATCAGCGCGACGAAAGCGGCGCCCTCGGCCGGGACGAGCCCGTCGGCTCCCCGATGGAACGGGCGGCTCCGCCCGGTCCGGCTGAGCGCGGACAGCGCCGAGAACCCGACGTGGATGAACAGGTCGTCGGCGCAGTTGACCGCACCGGCCACCATCAGGTCGGCACCGCGGTCGTGCAGCCGATCGCAGGCGAGCTTGATCGCGTAGAGCGAGGACGCGCACGCCGCGTCCAGCGAGAACGCGCCGACGCCGAGGCCGAGCGCCTGCGCCGCGAGGTGCGCGGGCAGGCCGGACATGAACCTATTGCGAGCGTCGGAGCGCGGGGCGCCGCGCCAGACCTGCTCGGCGTACGCGGCCATCCCCGCGGTCGGGAAGGACAGGTTGCCCAGTACCAGCCCGGCCTTGGGCGCGGGGCCCTCCTGCCCGGCTTCGCGCAACGCCTCGCGTACCCCGTGCAGCACCCACTCGACCTGCGGATCGAGCCCGCGGGTGTCGATCGCGAACCCGGCCGGGTCGAACTCGAACCCCCGGACGTACCCGCCGATGTCACTCCACGTGCCGTCCTCCGGCGCGTCGGGGGTGGTCATCATCCGTTCGCGCGGCACCCGCCACCGGCCGTCGGGCGCGGGCCCGAGGCTGGTCCGGCCGTGCTCGATGTTCGCCCAGAACGCGTCCGGGCCGAGCGCGCCGGGCAGCACGGCTCCCCGCCCGACGATCGCGATCGGTTCGAAGCGCATGCCCACTCCCCTACGGCCGCTTGACCAGCGAAACACCGAGCATTTCGGCGCGCACGTCGCCGCTGTCGTCGACGAAGACGAGGTCGCACTCGGCGCCACCGGCGTGCACGGCCCGTGCCGTCAGGACGCACCGGACCGGACCGGCGGCCAGCCCTTTCCGGTAGGTCCGGCACTCGGTGACGCCCATCGGCAGGCTCGCGCCGAGCACCTGCTCTGCCCAGAGCAGCGCGAGCTGGAGGCCGCCGTCGATCACCGCGGGGTCGGTGTGCCAGGTCCCGCCGGGCCACCCGAGTTCCCGTGCTCCGGCGAGGATCGCGGTGCCGCCGTCCGCGCCGATCCACGGAACCTCTTGGATGGCCTGGAAGCTCGGACCATGGAAGAGCGTGCGTCCGTCGTAGACGTCGGCGCGCATTGGCTTCAGTCCATGGGGGACGGTCGGCGACGACGGCGTTCCCGTGAGCTGGCTCGCTTTCGCCCGGTAGTGCTTGCCTTCGACTTCCAGGCTGTCGCCGTCCTTGCTCACGGTGAGGGTGTCGTCGCCGGTCAGCACGATCTTGCGCAGCACGCTCAGATCCTTGATCACCTGCGTTCCGGTGGCGGCGAACCATTCCAGCACCATCGCCATCGGCACCACTGCCGAGCCTTCGATGGCGTGATCGTCCAGAAAGGACGGTCCATGGAGCCGGACGTCTCCTTTCGTGGCCGGTTCCGGCGCGAACGGCCCGGCGGCGACCACCACATGGGTGTCGCCCTTCCCGGTCAGCTCGGCGACGAAGGCCCGCGCGCCGGTTCCGACCTCGATCAGCGGAACCCCTTGGGCGGCGAAATGCTCGGCCAGCGCCGGGCTGACCATCCCGCCCGCCCACGGCCCCCACGCGATCGACCGCACCACACAGTCCGGCCGCTTCGCGCGTTCCGCGCACGCGACCTGGTTGAGCACCTCGTTGGCCATCGCGTAGTCACTCTGGCCCGGATTTCCCACATGCGCGGAGATCGACGAGAAGACACAGAGGACGGTCAGCGGATCCTTCTCGGTCGCGGCGAGCAGCGCCCGGAGCCCGTCCACCTTGGTGCCGAAGACCCGGTCGAACTGCTCATCGGTCTTCTCGGCGATCCGCTTGTCCGCGAGCACACCGGCGCCGTGGACGAGCCCGGTGATCGGCCCCCACTGTCCCCTGACGTCGTCAAGCGCTTCCGTGAGTGCCCGCCGATCGCGCACGTCGACGTCCAGGTAGCGCACCTGCGAACCGGCGGCGCGGATGGCGTCGAGGGTCTCGCGGATCTCCCGTGCGCCGAGCACGGCCTTGACCTGCTCGTTGATCTTCACCGGAGTGGGCTGGTCGGTGTGCTGCATGACCAGCCGCTTCAGCTGGGGTTCGTCGGTGATGCCGTTGAGGTAGGCGGGTTCCTCGTTCAACGGCGTCCGTCCTAAAAGGACCAATCGCGGCCGATGCGCCTTGGCGAGTTCCCTCAGCGCCTCCGCCGTCACCCCGCGAGCACCACCGGTCGCGACTATCACGGAGTCTTCGGTGATCGCACTCTTTCCGGTCTCGACCGTGCCGGCGACGGCTTCGACGGTCACCCGGGTCCCATCGGCACGCAACCCGACGTCCACAGTGGACCCACCGGTAAGCAGCTCCTTGACGATCGCACCCGCGATGGCCGAAGGTGTCCGGCTGCCCCGTTCACAGTCGATCGCCTTGACCGCGGCTTCCGGCCATTCCCGCGCGGCGGTCCGCGCCAACCCCGCGATCCCGCCGTACCAGGCCCGTTCCGAGCCACCATGCCCGAAGTCGCCCCCGGTGTCCTGCACGGTGACGAACACCCGGCAATGTTCAGCGACGGTCCGCGCGGCCCGGAAAACTTCGCGCTGCACCTCATCCGGGTCTCGGTCACTCAGCCCGCCGAGGTGGATGACCCCGTACGTCCCGTCGGCCGCCGTCCCGACCTCCGCCTGGACGCCCCGTGCCTCGAGCCGCGAAACCACATGCGCCGCGACACCCCGTCCATCGTCGGTGACAACGACCTTTCCGCCCCACAGCCCGGAAAGCGCGAGCCCCGACGCCTCCGCCTCGACCACCCGCACCGCGTGCCGGGTAAGGCCGTCCTTCGGCGTCGGCCCGCTCACGATCGACGTGTCCGCGGACGCCCGCAGCCAGTCGATGATGTCCCCCAGCGACCGCAGACTGCTCAGCGCGACCGGATCCACCTCGGGCAGCTCGATCTTCCCAGCCTGAATGGCCGACATGATCGCCACCCGTTTCACCGAGTCAATACCCAGGTCCCCGGCGAGATCCATGTACCCGGCCAGGGTCTCAACGGCATACCCGGTCTTCTCGGCGACAATCCGGAGCACCAGCCGTTCGACATCGGTCTCGGGCCGAATCGCCCCCGGCTTCTCCTCCTGCCCCCTCAGCCGCTCAACGATCTCCCCCAGCGACCGCAACTTCCCCAGCTCAACCGGATCCACCTCAGGCAACTCCGGCACAGCCCGCCGCACAGCCGACAGAATCTCCACCCGCTTAATGGAGTCAATGCCCAAGTCCGCCTCAAGATCCATCCCCGCCTCAAGCATCTCCACGGGATACCCGGTCTTATCGGCCACCACTCCGAGCATCACCCGCTCCAGGTCAGGCACGGTCGTGAGTGGTACGGCCGGTTCTAACCGGTCTAAACACTCACGACCCCTCAGCCGCTCCACAATCTCGCCCAGCGACCGCAGCTTCCCCAACTCAACCGGGTCCACCTCGGGAAGGTCAGGCGTAGCGCGACGCACGGCCGAGAGGATCTCCACCCGCTTGATCGAATCGATGCCCAGGTCCGCCTCAAGATCCATCGACGGGCTCAGCATCTCCACGGGATAACCCGTCTTCTCCGCCACCACCTCGAGCATCACGCGCTCCAGGTCAGACGGGGTCGTGAGTGGTACGGCCGGTTCTAACCGGTCTAAACACTCACGACCCCTCAGCCGCTCCACAATCTCGCCCAGCGAGCGCAGCTTGCCCAGTTCCACCGGGTCCACCTCGGGAAGGTCAGGCGTAGCGCGACGCACGGCCGAAAGAATCTCCACCCGCTTGATCGAATCGATGCCCAGGTCCGCCTCAAGATCCATCGACGGGCTCAGCATCTCCACGGGATAGCCCGTCTTCTCCGCCACCACCTCGAGCATCACGCGCTCCAGGTCGGATGGGGCGGTTTCGACGATGAGGCAGTGGCCTTGGACGTCGTCCTCGATGACCGGGGCTGGGATGCGGTCGGCCGGGGCGGGCGGGTAGGGCTTGCCGTAGTTGGCGCCGGAGAGCTTCTTGGTCATGCGGGGCTTGGCATAGAGCTTCTCGGCCGGCGGGGCGTTGTGGTCCCAGAGTGCCTCGAAGTCGGCGGTGATGCCGTTGACCGCGAGCCTGCCGAGTGCCTCGTACAGCGCGGTGACGCCGTGGCGGCCCTTGCGGTCGAGGCTGACCGCGAGGTGGGGGCGGCCGTCGAGGATCTTGCCGACCAGACCGGTCAGCGTCGCGCCCGCGCCGACCTCGACGAACGTGCGTACGCCTGCCGCGTACATCGACTCGATCTCGTCGACGAAACGGACCGGGGCCGCGAGGTGGTCGGCGATGCGTGAGCGGATCTCCGAAGCGGAGGCCGGGTAGACGCCGGCGTCGGTGTTGGCGAAGACGTCGATGCGGGGCGCCGCGATTTCGACGTCGGCCAGGTACGCGCGCAGGACGTCCGCGGCCGGGGCCACGAGCGGTGAGTGGAACGCGGTCGCCGTGTCGAGACGGCGGGTGTCGACACCTGCCGAGGCGAATTTGCGTTCTGCAGCAGCGATTCCAGCAAGAGAACCTGATAGGACGACCTGGGTCGGGGCGTTGTGGTTCGCGATCCAGACGCCTTCGGGCAACAAGGGCGAGACCGTCTCGCGGGTGGCCGAGACCGCGAGCATCGCGCCGGGAACGGATGCCGCGTCGCGCATCGCCTCGCCGCGTTGGCGGGCCAGGCGGACCAGGGTCGCGGCGTCGAAGGCGCCTGCCGTGTGCAGGGCGACCAGCTCACCGAAACTGTGGCCCGCGACCGCGTCCGGGGAGATCTTCAGCGCGTCGAGGAGGCTGATCTGCGCCAGCGACTGGACCGCCAGCGCGGGCTGGGCCCACTCGGTCGCGGTCAGCGCCGCCTGCTGGGCGTCGCGTTCCCCGTCGCTGAAGACCGGGACGGGGAACACGACAGTCTGGAGTGGACGGTCACCGATACCGAGACCGGCCGCGGCGTCCCATACCTCGCGCGCGGCGGGGAACTCCATGGCCAGGTCGCCGCCCATGCCGACGTATTGGCTGCCCTGACCGGAAAACAGGAAGCCGACACGGCCCGAAGCGACGACACCGAACTCGTACATCACACCGGTCGGCGTGGTGAAAGGCTTCTCCGGCGCCATGGTCACAAAAGCGCACGCCTGCTTGAGTTTCGAAGCCAGATCGTCCACAGAGGACGCCACGACCGCCAACCTGGCGGTGTCGGCAGGCACGAACTCGCTCTGCGACTCGCGGGCGAGGTCGGCGAGCGGAACCGAGGTGTCGACGCGGTCCGCCTTGGCCAGCAGCTCGTGTGACGTCGCGGCGCTCAGCAGCACCAGCTCGGACGGCGCGGTATGCGACCGCCAAGCCGGGCGCGCGTGACCTTCCCCAGGCATGTATTCCTCCAGCGTCAGGTGGAAGTTGCTGCCGCCGAAACCGAAACTCGACACCGAGGCCCTGCGGGGATGGCTGGTGTCACGGATCCACGGACGGGCCTGCGTGTTCAGATACAACGGGCTCTCGGCGAGGCCCAGTTTCGGGTTCGGCCGGTCCACCTTGATCGTGGGCGGCAGCACCTTGTGGTGCAGCGCCAGCACGGCCTTGAGCATCCCGGCCGCGCCCGCCGCGGACTTCGTGTGCCCGATCTGCGACTTCACCGAGCCGAGCGCGCACCACTGGCTGTCCGCGCGGCCGCTTTCGGCGAACACCGTGCGCAGCGCCGTGAACTCCGCGAGGTCGCCCGCGGTCGTGCCGGTGCCGTGTGCTTCGACGAGTTCGACCGTGTCGGGGCCGTAACCCGCCGACTCGTACGCCCGGCGCAGTGCCCGCGACTGACCGTCGGCCAGCGGCGCGTAGATTGCGGTGCTGCGACCGTCGGACGCGGTGCCCAGGCCGCGCAGCACCGCGTAGACCTTGTCGCCGTCACGCTCGGCGTCGGCCAGCCGCTTCAGCGCGAACATGACCAGTCCCTCGCCGAGGATCGTGCCGTCGGCGGCGTCGGAGAACGGCTTGCAGTCGCCCGTCGGCGACAACGCGGGCGTCTTCGAGAAGCACATGTACATGACGATGTCGTTGAGCGTGTCGACGCCGCCGGTGATCACCATGTCGGCCTGGCCGAGCGCGAGTTCGTTGACACCGGCCGAAAGCGCGGCCAGCGAGCTCGCACAGGCCGCGTCGGTGGTGCAGTTCGTCCCGTGCAGGTCGAACTTGTTCGCGATCCGCCCGGCGACCACATTGGACAGCAGACCAGGGAAAGAGGCCTCCTGCCACGGCACGTAGTTCCCGGCGATGGAGTCGCACACCGCCTGCGCCGACGACTCCGGGATCCCGTTCTCCCGCAACGCCTTCAGCCACACCGGACGCTGCAACCGGCTGGCCATGGTCGCGAGCAGTTCGAGCGGCGCGGTACCCAGTATGACGCTGACCTTGTCACGGTCTATTTCGGACTGTCCGCCGACGTCGGCGAGCACCCGGTCCGCGACCATCAGGCTCAGCAGCTGCGTGGTGTCGGTCGCTTCGAGCTGGTTCGGCGGGATGCCGTACGCCATCGGGTCGAAGTCGACCGGGTCCAGGAAGGCGCCGCGTTTCCCGTAGGTCTTGTCGGGAGCCGACGGGTCGGCGTCGTAGTAGTCCTCGATGAGCCAGTGCGACTCCGGCACGTCCTTGATCAGGTCGCGGCCACCGAGCACGGACCGCCAGAAACCGTCCACATCGGACGAACCGGGTAGCAGCGCGGAGACCCCGACGACGGCGATGGGAAGCTGGGACATCATTGTCACCTCAGATGAGTCGACGCGGCGCGAACGAGAACGCCCGCGCGGGAACGGGAACGCCATACGTGCGGAGCTGGTGAGCACGGGTGACGACGGCGGCACCCTCCAGCAGGTTCAACGCGACCTCGACGACCGTGCGGTTCTCCGGTTCGGCGAGGAACGTGCCCTCGGTCCACCGGTTGAACGCGCCCATCGCCGGGCCGCACCAGATCTGATAGTCGAACCGCCGCGACGCGTCGCCCGCGATCGCCCACCGGCTCGCCTTGCCCAGATAGGACCGGAACACCAGCGCCATCTTGTGTTTCGGATCGGCCTCCGCCTTGTCCACTTCGGACGGATCACGATCACGCCAGAACGCCGCGGTCGACGCCCATGCCTCGTCGAGGGTCGCCTGCAGGATGTCGCGCTCCAGCCGGGCACGCACCGGAGCGGGGATCTCGTCGAAGCTCCCGAACGACCGGTACATCTCGTAGAGCTGACCGGCACGCGGCGCGAACATCGTGCCCCGGCGGAGTACCTGCAGCTTCACGCCCTGCTCGAACATGTCGGCCGCGGGTGCCATGATCACGTCCGCGACTTCAGCCTTGGCGAGCATTTCCTTGGCTTCCAAGGAAAGCCCGGCCTCCACACAGGACTGGTTCACCGATCCGGTGGCCACATAGGCCGCACCGAGCGCGAACGCCGCGGCCACCGCCTCGGGGGTGCCGAGCCCACCCGCCGCGCCGACCCGGACCGGCCGCGCGTAGCCACCGGCGAGTTCGTCGCGCAGGGAAAGAATCGTGGGCAGCAAAGCCATCAGAGGCCGGTTGTCGGTGTGCCCGCCGCTGTCGGATTCGACCGTGATGTCCTCGGCGACCGGCACCCGCGCGGCCAGAGACGCCTCCTCGGCCGTGATCTGCCCACGATCGAGCAGCACCCGCAGCAGTGAATCCGGCGCTGGCGCCATGAACTTCGCGGCGACCTCGGTCCGCGAGACCTTCGCGAACACCCGCCGCGCCCGCACGACCTCGCCGGATTCCAGCCGCAGCCCCGCGACCGCGCACCGCACGACGGCCGGGGTGAGATCCATGAACGCCGACGCCGAGACGATCGGCACCCGCCGCTCGATCAGCAGTTCCGCGACCCGGTCCTCGATCGCGCTCTCGTTCGGCGAGTGGATGAGATTGACACCCCAGTTGGGCGCGTCACCCAGCGCGCGAACAAGCTCGTCGACGTCGGCCTCGACCCGCGACGGCGCGAGCCCGCCCGCACCGTGGAACCCGAGCATCTCCGCGCGGGCCATCGCGATGACCATGGCGGGCGTGGCGATCCCGTTCGCCATCTCCCCCGCGACATAAGGAAACCGCACGCCGTGCGTCTCGCAGAACGACCGGTCACCGAGCCACTCCGGGAACAGTGGCGGCAACGTTCCCAGTAACCGGTAACCCTCACCGGTGTCCGTCATCGCGCCACCCAGCGCGACACCGACACCATGACTGTGCCCGTCATGCCCGGTCAGCAGGAACACCGGTTCACGGACCTCGGCGACCACCCGCGCGATGGCATCCGCGTCGAACGCGGGCGGCTCCGCGCCGGGAATCCAGGAGGCGACCGGCTGGTGGACCCGGCGTAGGGGAATCACCTCGGCGGTGGACATAGGGAGTGCACCCTTCGGAAGGACGGTTTCCCTCATTTACGTCCTCAGATCGGTCGAGGTTCGACCGCGCGCGGTATTTTTTCGCGCGCTCCGTCGTACTGTCGGTGCGTACCGACACCGAACAAGGAGGCCGACCTGTCCACCAGCGCCCGACCCGGCCTGCCGGTCGTCATGTGGTTGCTGCATCTGGCGCTGCCGATGCTCGGGTTGTGGCTGCTCATCGCCCGTCCCGAGTTCGATCTGCGCTGGGAGGACCACCTTTCCCACCTGTGGCTGGTCGCGGGCGTCGCGGCGGTCGGCTTCGCACTGGCTGTCCGGATCAACCAGCAGGCCCGAGCCCGCGCGGACGCCAGGCTGGTACTGGTCTCGCTGGCGTTCATGGCCGCCGCCGGTTTCCTGGCGGTGCACGCGGTCGCCACCCCCGGCGTGCTCGTGCACGGCACGAACCTCGGTTTCGCGATGTCCGCCCCGATCGGGTTATTCCTCGCCAGCGGCGTGGCGGCGTTGTCAGCGATCGACTTCTCCCCGACCGGCGCGGAACGCGTACTGCGCGCGCAAACCGCCGCGCGCGTCACCTTGATCGGCTTGCTGGCGGCGACGGGCTGGGCGGGAATCGCCGTCCACACGCACTCCGCGTCGGAAGCTCACGGGCCGCTGGTGCTCGTGGCTTCGGCGGGCTCGCTGCTGTACGCCGTCGCCGCGATCCGGTTCTTCCTGATCCACCGGCGCCGCCCGGCCGCGATCTTGCTCAGTGTCATCACGTCCTATGTGCTGCTCGCCGAAGCGCTGATCGCGATGGCCTACGCGCGCAACTGGGCGGTGTCCTGGTGGGAGTGGCATCTGCTGATGCTGACCGCGTTCGGCTTCGTCGCGTACAGCGCGCACATCCACTACCAGCGCGAAGGTTCCCGCTCCGGGCTGTTCAACAGCGTCGCGCTCGAGCAGACACTCGACGACGTCCGCCGCGAGCACACGGCCGCGCTGGAAGCGCTCACCGAGACGATGCTCGCCACGCCCGACAGTGCCGAGGCGGGCAGAGTGACCGCCCGCCTCGCCGCGCAGTTCGGGCTCACCGAACGCCAAGCCGAGGTCTTGGAACAGGGCGCCGTCGCCGTCGCGCGCGAACGCGAGCAGACCAGGAGACTCGGCGCGCTCGTCGACGTCGGACTGCTCGCGCGGGTGAGTCTCGCCGAAGCGCCACTGCTCACGTCCATCTCGGACCTCGTGCGCGGGGCGTTCGGCGGCGACCAGGTGCGCATCCGGACTGTCCGCAATGGACGGTTGCAGACCGCGGCAGGCGCGATGGAGTTCGACGAGGAGCACCTCGCGAAGAGCGTGCTCGCGTCCCGTGAACCCGCCGAACCGGAGGGGCGCGGGCTGATCGTGTTGCCGCTGACCGTGAAAGACCGCGCGTCCGGCGTGCTGGAGGTGTACCGGCCACAGGGAACCTTCTCGCCACACGACCGGTTCGTGCTGCGCTCACTCGCCGGGCAGATCTCGCTGGCGCTGGAGAACGCCCGGCTGTATCAGCATCTCGACGGCCTGTTCCGGTCCTACCTCTCCCCCGATGTCGCGGGCGCGCTGATCGCCGATCCGGCGCAGGCGGCGCTCGGCGGCGAGACGGCCGAGGTCACCGTGCTCATCGCGGATCTCGCCGGGTTCACCGCGTTCTCGGAGCGGTCCGATCCCTCGGACGTCGTGGCGATGCTCAATACCTACTACGGCGCTGTCGTCCCTTGTGTACTCGCCGAGGGCGGCACCATCACCCAGTTCGTCGGCGACGCGGTGGTCGCCTTGTTCAACGCCCCGGTCCGTCAGCACGACCACGCGCTGCGTGCCGCGCGGGCGGGATTGGCGCTGCAGGAGGCGGCCGGCGAGACCGCAGAGGATGGCTGGCCGTCGTTCCGAGTCGGCGTCAACACCGGTCCGGCGCTGGTCGGCAACATCGGCAGCGAGGCGATGCGGCACTTCACCGCCATCGGCGACACGGTCAACCTCGCCGCCAGGCTGGAAAGCACCGCGCCGATCGGCGGCGTCGTGATCAGCGCGGCGACCCGCGCCAGGCTGCCGGAGTCCGCGAGCGCCGACCGGCTCGGCGCGATCACCGTCAAGGGCAAGACCGAACAGGTCGAGGCGTACCTGCTCAAGGAGATCGAAGGGGGCCACCGTGCCGGAGTCCGTGACTGAGGTGCTCAACGCGCTGGCCGTGCTGGCGGCCGAGACCGGGCCGTCGCTGGCGCCGGTCGGGCTGGACGAGCAGCTGGCGGCGGTTGTCGCGACCGCGCAACACCTGACCGGCGCGACCGCGGGTTCGGTCGCGCTCCTCGACGGTGGCGAGCTCGTGTTCCGGGTCGCGACCGGCCCCGGCGCCGAGGGCATCACCGGCGTGCGGATCCCGGTCGGGCGCGGGATCGCGGGCTGGGCGGTCAGTTCCGGCCAGGCCGTCGCGCTCGACGACGTGAGCCAGGACCCTCGGTTCGCGCGTGACCTCGCCGAGTCGATCGGCTATGTGCCACGCGGGATCGTGGCCATCCCGCTCGACACCGACGACGAGATTCTCGGCGTGCTCGAACTGCTCGACCCCGCGCCGGGCAGGCTGGCGCTGGAGGCACTCTCGCTGCTCGCCAGGCAGGCTGCGCTGTCGGTGGTGACCACGCGGGCGTTCACCGATTTCGGGCGGCTGCTGTTCACCGCGGCCGCCACCGCCGTCGACGGCACCGACCTCGCACGTGCGCTCAGGGCCGCCGCCGCGCAGGCACCCGCCGGGCGTGCGGAACCCGCTTCGCTCGCGGCCGACCTCGCCGCGTTGAGCAGGCTCGGCGCCGAGGAACGCGCGACCGCGCACGCGTTGCTGCGCACCTTCCTCGGCTACGCGGCAGGCCGCGACCGATGAAACCCGCATGGTCCTGGCAGTTCGACCGGCCGTCAGCCGCGACGGCCGTGCGGCTGCCCGGCGAGATCACCCGGGACTGGGCCTGGGGTGCGGGCACCGGCGCCGGGGTGAAGGTCGCGGTGGTCGACAGCGGGATCGACACCACGCATCCGGCGGTAGGCCCGATCGAGGGCGGGGTCGCGGTCGACGTCGTCGACGGCAAGGCCGTGCTGCGGGGCGGCGACCACGAAGACCTGTTCGGCCACGGCACCGCCTGCGCCGGCATCATCCGCCGCGCCGCGCCGGAGGCGTCGCTGTACAGCGTGCGGGTGCTGAGCACGACGTTGAGCGGGACCGGCGTGGCGTTGCTCGCGGGCCTGCGCTGGGCGCTCGACCACGGCGTCGGGGTGATCAACCTGAGCCTGAGCACCAAACGCCGCGAGCATTTCGCCGCGCTGCACGAGATCGCGGACCGCGCCTACTTCCGCAACACGGTACTGATCGCGGCCGTCAACAACGTGCCCGCCGTGAGCTACCCGGCGGAGTTCGCGTCGGTGCTGTCGGTGGCGGCGTGCGAGGGGAACGGGCCGTTCGTGTTGCGGTACAACCCTTCCCCGCCCGTCGAGTTCGGCGCGCCGGGTATCGCGGTCGAGGTGCCCTGGGCCGGCGGCGGCACGGTCACCGCGACCGGCAACAGCTTCGCGGCCGCCCACGTGACCGGCCTCGTCGCCAGGGTGCTGGGCAAACACCCCGGTATGACGCCGTTCCAGCTCAAGACGATCCTGCACGCCGTGGCTGACTGACCGTGGCCATGCCGAGGATGCGGGGCCCCACCACCGGCACCAGCACTCCGGCGGGGAAGACGAACTCACGCCAGCGTTCGATGACGAAACCGTTGGCGCGGAACAACTCCAGCGTGTCGGAGTTCGGGCGGCAGCCGCCCATCATCCTGGCCCACAGCGGCGCGACGAGGTCCTGGAACCGGCCGTGCAGCCAGGCACGCGCGCGGACATGCTCGTAGAACCGCACCTCGCCACCAGGCTTGAGCACTCGGCGTACCTCGGCGAGCGCGCGCGGCGCGTCGCCGATCGAGCACAGCACCGCCGCGATGACCACGGCGTCGACGGAAGCGTCCTCGAACGGCAGTTCCTCGGCGACGGCGTCGATCAGTTCGACGCGCTCGTTCGCGGCCTGGGCGAGGCGGGCGCGCATGTTCGGCTCGGGCTCGACGGCGAGGATCCGGGTGACCGTCTCCGGATAATGGCGCAGGTTGAGCCCGGTTCCCGCGCCGATTTCGGCGACCTCGCCGGTCAGCCCGGCGAGCATCTCGGCGCGCAGCACGGCGTTGCCACGGCGCTCGTTGCGCAGTGAATGCTTGGCGAAGAAGCGGGCGAAACGCGGGTTCTCGATCAGCGGCGGCATGCCGACCAGTCAACACCGAAAACTCGTGGCAAGCTGTCCACCGTGACACTCGCCCTGCTCGACTCCGCGAGCCTGTACTTCCGTTCGTTCTACGCGCTGCCGGAGTCCATGACCGCCCCGGACGGCACGCCCGTCAACGCCGTGCGCGGCTTCACCGACACGATCGCGCGCATCCTCACCGACCGCAGGCCGACCCGCCTGGTCGCGTGCCTCGACGCGGACTGGCGGCCGAAGTTCCGCACGGACCTGCTGCCGAGCTACAAGGCGCAGCGCGTCGCCGAGGACGTCACCGACGGCTCGGAGGAGGTGCCGGACACGCTGACCCCGCAGGTCCCGATCATCCTCGACCTGCTGGAGGCGTTCGGACTGGCCACCGCCGAGGCCGCGGGCTACGAGGCCGACGACGTCATCGGCGCGCTCGCGCACCGCGAAAAGACCGACCCGGTCGAGGTCATTTCGGGTGACCGCGACCTGTTCCAGATCGTGCGCGAGGAGCCGACCACCGCGCGGGTCATCTACGTCGGCAAAGGCTGGGCGAAGGCCGAAGTGCTCGGCCCGCCGGAGATCGCCGAGCGCTACGGCGTTCCGGTCGAGCAGGCCGGTCCGCTCTACGCCGACATGGCCGCCCTGCGCGGCGACCCCTCCGACGGCCTGCCCGGCGTCGCGGGCATCGGCGACAAGACGGCCGCGAAACTGATCACCCAGTTCGGCTCGCTCGCCGCGCTGATCGAGGCCGCTCAGACGCAGGACAGCCGCCTGCCGCTCAAGATGCGCCTCAAGCTGCAGGACGCGGCGGACTACCTCGCCGTCGCCCCGACCGTCGTCCGCGTCGCGGTCGACGCGCCGGTCGAGCAGTCCCGGCCGGACACCGTGCCTTCGGCGCCCGCCGACCCCGACCGGGTCGCGGAACTCGCCGAGCGCTGGAACCTCGGCAACTCGGTCGCCCGCCTGCTGAAAGCCCTGCCCCAAGGGTCGTGAGTGTTCAGACCGGTTAGAACCGGCCGTACCACTCACGACCCGGCTACGGGGTCTTGCGGAAGAACGTCGTCGGCTTCATGACGCCGGACGGGTCGCGGGCGTAGCCGGGGACGGTGGCGATCTCGGTCCAGCCGGTGGCTCGGTAGAGGCGCTCGGCCGGGCTGCCGGTTTCGGTGTCCAGCAGCAGAAGCGTGATGCCGAGATCGCGGGCGGCGTGCTCGGCCGTCGACAGCAGGATCCGGCCGAGCCCGCGGCCGCGCGCCTTGCGGTGCACCACGAGTTTCGACAATTCCGCGCGGTGCAAGGCGTTCGGCAGCGTGGCGCGGCGCAGTTGGACGGTGCCGACGATCTCGTCGTCCTCGCGGGCGGCGAAAACGATCACGTGCCCGGCCTCCGTGCCCGGCACCAGGTCCTGCCACCAGGCGACCATCTCCAGGTGCCCGACGGGGTCGAGGAAACCGATCGACGCGCCGCCTTCGACCGAGTCGACGAGCAACGCGGCGAGCCCGTCGACCGAGGCCGCGAGCTGGGCAGCGGTCAGTCTTTTGATCGTCGTCATCAGAAATGCGTCCCGCACCACGGCTCGGCGGCCGTCTCGAAGAGCGAATCCAGCCGGGCGGGCGCCTCGGCGTCGAAAACCTCGATCCGGCCCGCCTCAGCGAGCAGGCTCGGACGCCACCCGCCCAGGTACAGCATCGCGAGTGTTTCGACGTCCAGCCGGACATCGGCGGTCGCATCGGTACGGGACGCGCCGTCGGCGGTGACCCGGTAGGCGCCGGAATTCTCGGGCAGGCGGCGGTCGGCGACCTCGATGACCACCGGCTCGGCCCGGCCGTAGGTGCGCGCGTTCAACGCGGCGGACACGTCGAGCAGGCGCAGCCAGAGCTCGTCCTCGACGCTGATCGTCCGGCAGGCGCGCGGGTCTTCGAGCATCGAAGGCAACGGGTCGTCCATCGGCCTCGCCAGGCCATACGCGGTCTGGACCAGGTCGATGCCGAGCAGGAACCGCCACAGCCCGGCCAGCGCGGCCGGGTTCGCGGCATGCAGGTCGCGCACCTTCAGCTCGGTGTGCCAGTCGGCCAGCGCGGGCGCTCGCTGAGTGTGGGTGAGGAACGTGGCGAACCCGTCGGCGCCGTCCGGACCGAAATGGACCGCCACCCGGTGCCCGTCGAGGACATAGGACTCGTGGGTGTTGAGCCACCACGAGTCCGGCCTGCCGATGTTCCCCTGCCTGCGCAAGCCGATCGACCGGTGCACGCCCGGCACGATTTTCACCGCGTCAGCGGCGTCGAGCAGCCGGACACGGCCGGACCGTGGCGCGTCCGAGCGCCAGCGCACCTTGGCGCGGTCGATCTCGAAGATCTGCATCCGCCCGGCGATGCCGTAGCCGTAGCGGCCGTAGATCGTGGCCTCGCTCGCGTGCAGGCCCGCGAGCACGTGCCCTCGGTCGACCAGATCGGGCAGCTGCGCCGCCATCAGCTCGGTCAGCACCCCTCGCCGGGTCCACTCCGCGCGCACCCCGATGCCGTCGACGGCCGCGAAGGGCACCCGCCGCCCGCCCGGCACGAGGATCTCCGTGGTGAACGAGCTGGTCACGCCGATCGGCTCGTCGCCGTCGAAGGCCGCGAACTTCGTCGCCGCCGGCCAGGCCGGCGCGATCCGCGCCCACTTCTCGTCGCCGGTCGGCTGGCCGTGCAACGCCTGGACCAGCACATCGCGGGTGGCCCGCTCCTCGCCTTCGACCGCCGCGCGCACCACGAACTCACTCATGCCATCGATCTTGCCAGCAAACGCGGCTACTTCGCGGGCGCTCCGACCTCGTAGTTGCCGTCGGTGCCCTTGACGGTGATCGGCACCCGCCGCGGCGCGCCGCCGACACTCGCCTCGCAGTCGAAGATCCGGCCGTCCTTGACCTCGAGGTCCGCCGGGCAGGTCACCTCGGCGACGCCCTCGACCTTGTAGGACTCGACGAGGATCTGTTTGACCGAGCGTTCCATCGCGACGTGGTCGAACACCTTCGCCCGCGGTGTGGTCTCGACCGGCACCGAAGCCGTCGAGGAGGCCGTCGGCGTCGCCGTGACCGTCGTCGTGGTGACCGCCGGCGCCGGATCGCCACCGGAGCAAGCGGCGAGCAGGACTACGCACGACAGCCCCGTCAGGACCGTACGCAGAACCAACCCGGAACCTCCCTGGCAGACAAGATCGTCGAAGTCAGAAGAAAGTACCGCACCAAGCCGCCACTCGCGTGCTGAACAGCAGGTCCGCCGCCTCGGCCGCGCCGGGCTCGAGCACTTCGACCCGGCCGGCGGTCGCGAGCGCGGACGCCTGCCTGGCGCCGAAGTAGAGCATCGCGAGCGCGACGACGTCCAGGCGCAGCGCGGCGGGTTCGTCAGTACGCGCGACGCCGTCCTCGCCGATCCGGTAGCGGCCGGAATTGGCGGGCAGGAAGGCGTCCACTACCTCGAGCACGAGCGGTGGGCCGGTGTACGTGCGCGCCGCCAGCGCCGCTTCGACATCGGCCAGGCGCGTCCAGCACTCGTCCTCGTACCGGGTGACCGTGCACTGGCGGGGGTCGGTGAGCAGCACATCGACCGGCTCGTCGACGGGCCGGAAGAGCGCCCTGATCTCGTCGACCAGGTCGACACCGAGCAGGTACCGCCACAGCCCGGCGAACGCGCCGGGATTGGTGTACTCCAGCGCTTCGACACTGAGCACCGCCGGGTCCGGCCATCGCCGGCGCACGGAGTAGACCGCGAACCCGTCCGGCCCGTACTCAGCATGATGGACCACGGTGATCATCGCGTCCTCGGAGCGGCGGCACATCTGCTCGAATCCGGCCCACCAGTGCGAAGTCCGCGTCATCATGCCCGGGTGCCGATGCGCCATGGCGTCGTAGAGCTTCGGCAGCTCTTCGAGCGCGACTTCGAGTGACAGCCTGGTGATCTCGCCGCCCGCGGGTACGCCGTCGTGCAGCAGGGCACGGCGGGTGTTGATCGTGTAGGTCTTCGCGAGTGTGCCGATCCCGTAGCCGAAGCGGCTGTAGATGAGGCCTTCGGAGGCGTACAGGCACGCGGCGACCACGCCGCGTTCGGCGAATTCCGCGAACTGCGCGCGCATCAGCCCGGTCATCACGCCGCGCCTGGTCCGATCCGACCGCACGCCGACGCTGGTCACCGCGGCGAGCGGGACCCGTCGGCCACCCGGCACGGTCAGCTCGGCGTCGAACGAGCGCAGCGTGCCGATCAGCTCGGGATCGAACGCGCCGAGTGTCCGTCCTGGCTGGCAGATCCGCTGTGCGCGTTCAGCCTCCTCGTCGGTGAGGTCCTTGGCGTGCAGCGCGCCGCGGAACAGATCGCCCGCGGCGCGGAGCTCGGCGGGTTCCAGCGTCCGGATCGTGTACTCGCTCATGGAACGCATGATGGCCTGCCCGGAACCGGGCAGGCCATCCATTAAGCGCGTGCCCTACTTGGCCGGGATGCCGACCTCGTAGTTGCCGTCCTTGCCCTTCACCGTGATGGGCACCTTCTGCTCCTTGCCACTGATCGTGGCGGTGCAGGTGAAGGTGGCGCCGTCCTTGACCTCCTGCTCGGCGGGGCAGGTGACCTTGGTGACGCCTTCGAGCTTGTACGTGCCGGTGAGGATCTTCTGCACATCGGTCTGCATGGCGCCCGAGTCGAACACCTTGGTGTTGAAGAACCCCGGAGTCACGAAGCCGAGCACCAGCACCGCGGCGATCACGACGAGCGCCGCGCCGACGCCGATGAACAGGCCCTTCTTCGACTTCTTCTCACCGGCGGGCGGCGCGGGCGGGAACCCGGGTTGCTGGCCGTACTGACCGGGCTGGCCGTACGGCAGCTGCTGCGGCCCGCTCTGCGGGTACGCGCCGCCTGGCTGTTGCTGCTGCTGTGCCCACTGCGACGGGTCGTGCTGACCGGTCTGACCAGGCTGCTGGGCCCACTGGTTCGGGTCGTGCGCGCCGGTCTGGCCGGGCTGCTGCTGCGGTGCCCACTGCTGCTGGGTCTGGTCCGGCTGCGCCCACTGCTGGGGCTGCTGTTGCTGCGGGTAGCCGGGCTGCTGGCCATAGGCCGGCGGCTGCTGGCCCCACTGCTGTTGCTGCTGGGCAGGGTCCTGGCCGTAACCAGGCTGCTGCTGGGCGGGATCCTGGCCGTAGCCGGGCTGCTGCTGCGGCCCGCTCGGCGGCGGCGGGTACGCGCCACTCGGCTCCTGCCCGTGCTGGGGCTGCTGACCCCACTGTTGCGGGTCGTTGCCGCCGTACGGCGTGCTCATCTGTTCGCCTCCGCCAAAGTCACCATGGATTACCGGATCGATCCAACCACAAGGTCCCAGTGCACACACGCACCATTCGGCCTAGGCGCCCCCGGCGGCCACCACGCCCCTTCGCAGCGCGCGCACCGCGTCGGCCGCGGCCGCGCCGATCGGATCGGCCTTGCCCAGCACTTCCTTGATCTGGTCGAGCAGGTCGATGACCTGCCGTGACCAGCGCACGAAGTCGCCCGCGGAGAGTTCCTGGCCGTTCGCCTCGGCCGCGGTGAGCACCTTCTCCAGCGACTCGCCGCGCGCCCAGCGGTACACCGGCCAGGCGAACCCGGCGTCCGGCTCCCGCGTGCGATCGAGCTTGTGCCGCCGCTCGTCGTCGGCGATATCGGCCCACAGGCGGATCATCTCGTCCCACGCCTCGGGAACCGCGCCCTGCGGCAGCCGCGCCTCGCCCGCGATGTCGCGGCGCGCCTCGAAGACCAGTGTCGACACCACCGCGGCCAGTTCGGCGGGCTTGAGGCCCTCCCACACGCCGTGACGGATGCACTCGGCGGCGAGCAGGTCCGACTCGCTGTAGAGCCGCATGAGCCGCTTGCCGTCCTCGGTCACGTGCTCACCGTCGGCCGCCTTCTTCACCGGGGTGAGGTAGCCACGCTCGGTCAGCAACGCGCGGATCCGGTCGAAGGCGCGCGCCAGCGAGTGCGTCGTCGCGGCGACCTTGCGCTCCAGCTGCTCGGTCTCGGCGGAAAGCCGCTGATACCGCTCGACCCAGCGCAGGTTCGCCTCGCGCTCGGCGAGCCCGTGGCACGGGTGCGCGCGCAACGCGCGGCGCAGCGCGGCCAGCTCGCCGTCCTCGTTCGCGCCCGAACGCCGCTTTTCCCTGCCTGGCAAGGAAATCCCGGCATTGCGCAGGCTGGACGCGATGTCGCGGCGACTCTTCGGCGAGCGCAGCTCGACGTGCTTCGGCAGCCGGATGTGCCCCAGCGGCTCGACCGGCGACGAGAAGTCCGACGCCGATAGCGGCCCCGACCAGCGGTCCTCGGTGACGACCACGGGCCTCGGCTCGCGGATCGGGTCGAGCCCGGGGTCGACGACCACGGCGAGCCCCGACCGGCGCCCGGCGGGCACCGCGATCACGTCGCCCTTGCGCAGTTTCTCCAGCGAGGCGGCGGTTTCGGCGCGACGGCTCGACGTGTTCTGCCGAGAAAGAGCCTTCTCGCGGGCCGAGATCTTGGCGCGCAACTCGACGTATTCGAGCAGCTCGTCGAAGTCGCCGGTGGTGGCCTTTTTGTACCCGGCGAGCGCTTCGCGGTTGCGGTCGATCCGGCGAGCTGTGCCGACCACCGACCGGTCGGCCTGGAACTGCGCGAACGACAGTTCCAGCAGGTCACGGGCCTCATCGGCGCCGAGCTGGGCGACCAGGTTGACGGCCATGTTGTAGCCGGGCCGGAACGACGAGCGCAGCGGATACGTGCGCGTGGAGGCGAGCCCGGCGACCTGCTTCGGGTCGACACCCGGCTGCCACGCGACGACCGCGTGCCCTTCGACGTCGATACCCCGGCGCCCGGCGCGCCCGGTGAGCTGCGTGTACTCGCCAGGCGTGAGGTCGACGTGCGCCTCGCCGTTGTACTTGACCAGCCGCTCCAGCACGACGGTGCGGGCGGGCATGTTGATGCCCAGCGCGAGCGTCTCGGTCGCGAAGACGACCTTGACCAGCCCCAGCAGGAACAGCTGCTCGACGGTCTCCTTGAACGCGGGCAGCATCCCCGCGTGGTGTGCGGCGATGCCCCGCTCCAGCGCGTCACGCCACTCCCAGTAGCCGAGCACCTCGAGGTCGCCCTCGGGCAGCCCGGAAGTGCGCTCGGCGACGATCCGGCGCACCTGCTCGACCTCGTCCGGCCCGTTGAGGCGCAGCCCGGACCGCACGACCTGGCCGACGGCCGCGTCACAGCCCGCGCGCGAGAAGATGAAGTCGATCGCGGGCAGCAGCCCGGCCCGGTCCAGCCGCTCGACCATTTCGGCCCGCGCCGGCGGGCGGAACCTCGGGCCGCGCTGCGGCGGGTTGCGGCGGCCACGCGGACCGCGCAGTCCCGGTCCGCCCTGGTAGCGGTGGTTCTCCTCGACCTTGCGCAGCAGCGACGGGTTCATCCGCAGCTCGGCCTGGCCGTCCTCCTGGCCCGCGAACAGGTCCAGCAGCTGGTTGCCGACCAGCATGTGCTGCCACAGCGGCACCGGCCGGTGCTCGTCGACGACGACCGTGGTGTCGCCGCGCACCTCGACCAGCCACTCGCCGAACTCCTCGGCGTTGCTGACGGTCGCGGACAGGCCGACCACCTTGACGTGCTCCGGCAGGTGCAGGATGACCTCCTCCCACACCGCGCCGCGGAACCGGTCGGCGAGGTAGTGCACCTCGTCCATGACCACGTACGCGAGCTCGTCGACGGTGGAGGATCCCGCGTAGAGCATGTTGCGGAGCACCTCGGTGGTCATGACGACCACCTGGGCGCCGCCGTTGATCGAGGTGTCGCCGGTCAGCAGGCCGACCTTGTCCGCGCCGTGGCGGGCGACCAGGTCGGTGAACTTCTGGTTCGACAACGCCTTGATCGGCGTCGTGTAGAAGCATTTGCGGCCCTCGGACAGCGCCAGGTGCACCGCGAACTCGCCGACCACGGTCTTGCCCGCGCCGGTCGGGGCGCACACGAGCACGCCGTGTCCGCCCTCCAGCGCCTCGCAACCGCGGACCTGGAAGTCGTCGAACTCGAAGGACGCCTCCGCCGCGAAGCGGGTCAGCTGCGGGTACTTGCCGCGGCGTTGCGAGGACGCATAGGCCTCGGCCGGTGATTGAGAAGGGCTACTGGCCACGTCGTCAGGGTTTCACATGCCACCGACAGTTCGCACGCGGGAACCGAACGGGCGCCGCCGAGGTCCTAGCTGCCGACATCGGGAAGGAAGGGTGAGCCGTGAACCTCGCTTGTCCGCAGTGCGCGCAGGTCGACCAGGTGCAGAGCGTCCCTGCCGTCCACCAGGGCGGTTCGGTCGCGCACACCGTGGTCGGCGGCGCGATCCCCGTCTCGTACGGCAGCGGCAACGTCACCTACGTGCAGGGCAACTACCGCGGCACGTCGACCACGGCACTCGCCCGCGAGCTGGACCCGGTCCCGCCACTGCGCGGTGGCGGCTGCTTCCTCGCGCTCGCGCTGGTGCTGCTCATCCCGACGGTGTTCATGGCGATCATCGGCTTGCTGGTGGTCGGCGACCATCACCCGGAGATGGCCGAGTCGCCGATCATCTCCACCATCACCGTGTTCGCCCCGGCCGGGCTGCTGCTGGCGCTGGTCGCGTTGTTCGGCGGCCTGTACGGCACGCGTGTCAAGAAGAACCGTCACCTCCGGCAGGGCACGCCGGAGTCGCGCGAGCTCTGGGCGAGCGCTTGGTACTGCCATCGCTGCGGTGGCGTCTTCCTGCCGGAGCAGACCCGCCACGAGGTCCCGGCACGGCTGCTGATGACCCCGTCGACCTTCCGCACCTACGTCTGGCGGGCGGGCGGCTACCCGGCCGCCTAAGCGGCTGACCACTGGCGATATAGGGTAGGCATACCTAATCATCAGTGGCAAAGGCGAGAAGACCTGTGCGAGCGAGAGCTACCCCGCTGACGGCATGGCTGCTGGTGGCGGCGGCGGCCGTCGCGTTCGCCGTGCTGCTGAGCATCTCCGTCGGCACCCGTGAGCTGTCCTTCCCGACGGTACTCGACGCGCTGTTCCACTTCGACGCCGCCAATCCCGATCACCTGGTCGTGCGCGAGCTCCGGCTCCCCCGCACGCTCGCTGGGCTGCTGGCAGGCGTCGCGCTAGGGCTGTCCGGCGCGGTCATCCAGGGCGCCACGCGCAACCCACTGGCCGACCCCGGGCTGCTCGGCGTCAACTCGGGCGCCGCGTTGTTCGTCGTACTTGGCATCGGGACGTTCGGGATCAGCAGCGTCGGCGGCTACGTGTGGTTCGGCTTCGCGGGCGCGGCGGTCGCCGGTGGCGTCGTCTACGGGATCAGCTCACTCGGGCGAGCGGGCGCGACGCCGGTGAAGCTCGCGCTCGCCGGTGCCGCGGTTTCGGCCGCGCTGGCTTCGGTGACCAGCGCGTTGCTGCTGACCGACACGACCACCTTCGACCAGTACCGGTTCTGGCAGGTCGGCTCGCTGACCGGGCGCGACGCGGCCACGATCGCGGGCGCGGTGCCGTTCATCGTGGCCGGGGTGGTGCTCACGCTCACCGCCGCCCGCATGCTGAACGCGCTCGCGCTCGGCGAGGACGTCGCGCGGTCGCTGGGCCAGAACGTCGTGCTCGCCAGGGCCGTCTGCGCGCTGGCCGTGATCGTCCTTTGTGGAGCAGCGACGGCCATCGCGGGACCGATCGCGTTCGTCGGGCTGACCGTCCCGCATGTCGCGCGGATGCTCACCGGGCCGGATCATCGCTGGCTGCTGCCGTTCTCGGCGTTGCTGGCGCCGTTGCTGCTGCTCCTGTCGGACGTCGTCGGCCGGGTGGTCGCGCGGCCGGCGGAGGTGCAGGTCGGGATCATCACCGCGCTGCTGGGCGCGCCGGTGTTCGTCGCGCTCGTGCGCCGCAAGAAGCCGGTGGCGGTATGAGCACACTCGCCGAAGCGGTCGGGACCATCAGGGCGGTACGCCGCCGCGGTTTCGTCAGAAGCCGTTCCGTGTCACTGGTTTTGTGCCTGGCCGTCGCCGCGATCTTCGCGTTGTCACTCGCTGTCGGGGATTTCGAAGTCCCGCTGGGTGACCTGCCTGCCATCCTGTTCGGCGACGGCTCCGGGCGCGCCGCGCACGTCGTACTCGAGCTGCGGCTGCCGCGCGCGCTGACCGGGTTGCTGGTCGGGATCGCGCTCGGCATGGGTGGCGCGCTTTTCCAGCGCCTGCTGCGCAATCCGCTCGCCAGCCCGGACGTCATCGGCGTGACGCAAGGCGCGAGCGCCTCCGCGGTGACGGGCATCGTGCTGTTCGGCGCATCGGGTGCGCTCGTGTCGGCCGCCGCGCTCGCGGGCGCGCTGCTCGCCGGTCTCACGATCTATCTGCTCGCGCGCCGGGGCGGGGTGAGCGGCTATCGGCTGGTGCTGATCGGCGTTGGCGTCGGCGCGGCGCTGAGCAGTGTCATCTCGTATCTCATGACCTGGGCGGACACGACGCTGGCGCAGCAGGCGCTGGTGTGGCTGACCGGCAATCTCAACGGCCGGGGCTGGGATCACGTCGCGCCGCTCGCCGTCGCGCTCGCGGTGCTGGTGCCCGCCGCGCTGCTGTCGAGCCGCGCGCTGATCGGGCTTCAGCTGGGTGACGACACCGCGGCCGGGCTCGGCCTGCGCGTCGAACGGACCCGGATGCTGTTGCTGCTGATCGCGGTCGCGCTGGCCGCGTTCGCGACCGCGGCGGCCGGGCCGGTGGTGTTCGTCGCGTTCGTCGCCAACCCGATCGCGAGCAGGCTGACCGGCGCGCGCGGTGGTCTCGTGCCTGCGGCGCTGACCGGCGCGCTCGTGGTGCTGCTGGCCGATTTCACGGCCCAGCACCTGCTCGGGCCGCAGATGCCGGTCGGGGTCGTGACCGGCGCGGTCGGCGCGCCGTACCTGCTGTGGTTGCTCGCGACGGCCAACCGGGCCGGGCGGATCTGATGGGGAAAGCCGTGACACCGACGCTGCACACCGAAGACCTCGAACTCGGCTACGGGCCGTTGCGGGTGGTCAAGGACCTCTCGGTCCGCATTCCCGACGGCAAGGTCACCATGATCGTCGGCACCAACGCCTGCGGGAAGTCGACGCTGCTGCGCGGGCTCGCGCGCCTGCTCACCCCGGCCGCGGGCGCGGTGTTCCTCGACGGCAAGGGCATCACCACGTTGCGCAGCAAGGATGTCGCGACCGTGCTCGGCATGCTGCCGCAGTCGCCGACCGCGCCGGAGGGCATCACGGTCGCCGATCTCGTCGGCCGCGGCAGGCATCCGCACCAGGGCATGTTCCGCCGCTGGAGCGACGAGGACGACGCCGCCGTCGCCCGCGCGATGCTCGCGACGGACACGGTCCAGCTCGCGTCGCGCCCGGTCGACGAGCTGTCCGGCGGGCAACGCCAGCGGGTGTGGATCGCGATGGCGCTCGCGCAGCAGACCCCGTTGCTGCTGCTCGACGAGCCGACCACGTTCCTCGACATCGCGCATCAGGTCGAGGTGCTCGACCTGCTCGCCGAGCTCAACGCCGCGGACGGCCGCACGATCGTGATCGTGCTGCACGACCTCAATCTCGCCGCCCGCTACGGCGACCATCTCATCGCCATGAAGGACGGCCGCATCGCCGCCGAGGGCGCGCCAGCCGACATCCTCACCGCCGAGCTGGTCGCGGAGGTGTTCGGCATGCCGTGCCAGATCATCGCCGACCCGGTGTCGGCGACGCCGATGGTCGTCCCGATCGGCAGGCACCGCGCTTTCACCGCAGGAAAGGAAAACCCCGATGTCATCTCGTCCTAAATGGACAATCGTGGCCGCCGTGCTCCTCCTCGTCTCGGCGTGCGGCCAGCCGTCCAAGCCGAGTTCGTCTGGCGTCGGTGACACCGAGGTCGCCACCGGCGGCCGCCTCTTCGCGACCGCCGACACCGAGACGGCCAAGCTCGGCACGGACGCCGCACCCGGCGTCTTCCCGCGCACGGTCAAGCACTCGCTGGGCGAGACCAAGCTGGAGAAGAAGCCTTCACGCGTGGTCGTGCTCGACAGCGGCGAACTCGACGCGGTGCTGTCGCTCGGCCTCACCCCGGTCGGCATGGCGACCACGGCCGGCCAGACCGGCGTCCCGTCGTACCTGGCCGACCGCGTCAAGACGGTGCAGACCGTCGGCGAGATCAACAACCTCAACCTCGAGGCGATCACGAAGCTCAACCCGGACCTCATCTTGGGCAGCAAACTGCGCGCCAACGACCTGTACCCGCAGCTCTCGGCGATCGCGCCGACGGTGTTCAGCATCCGCCCCGGCTTCCCGTGGAAGGAGAACACGCTGCTGGTCGCGGACGCGCTCGGCCTGGAGACGCAGGCCGTCACGGTGCTCAACGACTACCAAAAGCGCGTCAACGAGGTGAAGCAGGGCATCAAGGGCACGCCCAAGATCTCACTGCTGCGTTTCCTGTCGGGCAACATCCGGCTGTACGGCAACCTGTCGTTCATCGGCGTGATCCTGAAGGACATCGGCCTCGCCCGTCCCGCCAACCAGGACATCAACGAACTCGCCGCGCAGATCTCCAAGGAGCGCATCGACCAGGCCGACGCCGACTGGATCTTCTACTCCAGCTACGGCGCGGGCCCCAGCCCCGACGAGAAGGCCGTCACCGCCAGCGGCCTCTGGACCGCGCTCGGCGCCGTCAAGGCAGGCCACGCGATCCCCGTCAACGACGAGGTCTGGTTCCTCGGCCTCGGCCCCGTCGGCGCGATGAAGGTCTTGGACGACCTCAAAAAGCACCTCGCCTAAGCGTTGGGGTCGTGAGTGGTACGGCCGGTTCTAACCGGCCAAAACACTCACGACACTCAAGGCACCGGGTACGCAGTGGATGTCGGCGGGGACCTGGCCGAGGGGTTCGCCGTCGGCGTAGACGGGCCAGGTGTTGCCGTCGAGGTGGACCGAGTTCGCCTTCAGGGTGCGGACGGCCGGGTGGTCGATGTGCCTGCCGGTGCGCAGGCTGGGCAGCATGCGCAGCAGCCGGCGGCGTGGGAGCTTCCCGACCACCGTGACGTCGAACGTCCCGCTGTCGGCGCGGGCGTCGGGGCAGATCGGGACGCCGCCGCCGTAGAACGGGGTGTTGCCCACCGCGACCAGTGTCGCGTCGAGCTGCAAGGTCTCGTGCTCGGTCCGGATCAGCACCGGGCTCGCCCGGAACGACGCCAGCTCGGCCACGATCGCCACGTCGTACCGGCGCGGCCCGGAAGGCCAGCGCAGGTTGTTGGCGCGTTCGTTGACCAAAGCGTCGAAACCCGAGCAGAGCACCGTCGCGAACCAGGTCTCCCCCACGCGACCCAGGTCGATCTTCCGGCGAGCCGTGAGATCAAGCGCGTCAACGGCGGCCAGTGGATCGCTTGGCACGCCCAAGGCGCGGGCGAAGTCGTTGCCGGTGCCCGACGGGACCAAGCCCAAAGCCACGTCGGTGCCCGCGCAGAACTGGACGCCTTGGTGAGCCGCGCCGTCGCCGCCGAGCACCACGAGCACGTCGAGGCCCTCGGCCGCCGAACTCGTCATGAGTGCACGGGATTCGGCAACCGTGTTGGCCACGAGCACGTCGAGACGGTCGACGCGCGCACGGAGCCTGGCCGCGACCGAGTCCATGATCCTGGCGGCCGCGCCATGCCCTGAGGCGGGGTGGACGGCCAGCGCCGCGTGGATGCCCAAGCTAGGTGATGTCGTCGGTGCTGGGCTTGACCTTGGGAGCGTCTTCAACAGGGTCATCGGCCGTGCTCGGCGTGTACTCGAACGGCGCGGCCTCGTCGTCGGCGAGCTGGTCCCAGCCCTCGGCGTCACGGACCTTGTCGAGCTTGCGGTCGTGGAAACGCGCGATCTGGATCGACAGCTCGAACAGCACGGTCAGCGCGCCCGCCAGGCCGATCATCGAGAACGGGTCCGAACCCGGCGTCGCGAACGCGGCGAAGAGGAACAGCACGAAGATGATGCCGCGGCGCCACTTCTTGAGCTGCTGGTACTTGACCACGCCGACGCGGTTGAGCATCACCACGAACAGCGGCAATTCGAAACTGACACCGAAGATGACCAGCAGCGACAAGATGAACGAGATGTACTTGTCACCGGTCAGTGCGGTGACGAACTGGTCGCCACCGAAGTTCATCAGCAGCTGCAGCGCGTGCGGAATGAGAATGTAGGCCAGCACCGCGCCGGTCGCGAACAGGAGCGACGCGAACGCCACGAAGGTCAGCGCGTGCTTGCGCTCCTTCGAGTACAGGCCGGGCGCGATGAACGCCCAGATCTGGTAGAGCCACAGCGGCGACAGCAGCACCGCGCCGGCGGCGACACCGACCTTCAGCTGGATCATGAACGCTTCGAACGGCACGGTCTGCAGCAGCTTGCAGTCGTCGGGGCCGGTCGAGCCGAGCCGCCGGTGCCAGTCGATGCCGCAGTACGGGCCGTTCATGAGCTCGCCGAGCGAGACCCCGAAGACCTTCGTCTGGAACCAGATGAAACCGAGGATGCCGCCTGCCACGATCGCGAGCAGCGCGTAGCCGAGACGGCGGCGGAACTCGTAGATGTGCTCGATGAGCGTCATCGTGCCGTCGGGGTTCAGCCGCCGGCTGCGACGGCGTCGCTTGCTGAAGCGGCCTTCTGGCTTCTCGGAGGCGGCATCCGCCACTGGACGATCCGTTCTCGTCAGAGCCGGCCGGGACGACACCTCGCCCGACCGGCTGTAGGTCGTGTTTCTCGGATCTGGTGCGTGGGAGTCGTGATCCAGGTTGTTCCTGGCGGTGCCTCGGCATCGCCCTCGTACCGGGTTGTACTCGGGTGATGCCGCGGTGCCGTCAGGGACGACCTGGGCGCGGCTATCGCGTGCCCGATCCGAGAAACGCGGCCTCGACCAACTACGTCAGCTGGCGTTCTTCTGCTCGGCCTGCTGCTTCTTCAGCTCGTCGAGCTGCTTCTGCAGCGCCGCGACCTGGTCGTCGGCTGGCGTGGCAGGCTTCGCGACCGGCGGGATCTGCTTGGTGTCCGGGGCGACGACGTCGTCCGAGGAAGCCGCGGCGGCATCCTTCTCACCGTGCAGGTCCTTGGTCTCGGCCTTGAAGATCTTCATCGACTTGCCGATGGACCTGGCGGCATCCGGAAGCCGCTTGGCGCCGAACAGCAGCACGACGACAAGAACCAAGATGATCAAGTGCCACGGCTGCAATCCGTTCAGCATGGTGGCCTCCTATCTGCGTCTGGATGCGATGTTACTTGTTTTCAGGCTTGCGTCGACGGTCTTCGATCGCCACTCGCAAGGCGGCCGAGCGGGCGCGGATCATCCCCGCCCGATCTTGGGTGCTCGCCGTCACCATGCTCGCGGTCCTGGTGAACCGGCGCAAGGTACGAATTGTGCGAAACGTGATGATCCCGAACACGAGTAGCCCGGCCGCGAGCAGCGCGAGACTTGGGACGTACGACACGTCGTCACCCTACTGGTTCGAGGCGGACGCGAGGTGACGCGCCCGCGCCAGCGCGTCGGCCGCGCGCCCGCGCACCGCGTCGGCCAGCCGAGCCGGATATTCGACCACCGCGTCGCCGCCGAGCCCGAGCACCAGGCGCACCATCCACGACTCGTCGCCGTAGCGCATCTGGACCCGCAGCCGGCCGCCTTCGAGCTCGTCGAGCTCCTCGCACGGGTAGTACTCGGCCACCCAGCGCGCGTCGGGGGCGAGCACGAGCACGGCCTCCGGCTGCTGCGGCAGCGTCGAGTAGACACCGCCGGAGATGTCGGTCGGCCTGGCGTCCGGCGGCGGCTGGGCAGGCTCGTCCAGCACGGTGACGTGCTCGACGCGGTCGAGCCGGAACAGCCGGACGCCCTCGGCGCGGCGGCACCAGGCTTCGAGGTAGGCGACGGCGTCGACGATCAGCATCCGCATCGGGTCGACCGTGCGCTCGCTGATCTCGTCGCGCGAAGCCGAGTAGTACCGCATGCGCAGTGCCTTACCGGCGTGCAGCCCACGCTGGACGATCTCGCGCGTGCGCGCGGTCCGCTTGCCCTCGCGCACTCCCCCGCCGACGACCACGCCTGCCGGCTGCGCCTGACCTGCCGCGGCCTCGATCTTGGCGATCGCGCGGCGCACGGCGTCGGTGTCGAGCACGCCCGGCGTCTCCGCGAGCGCGCGCAACGCGACCAGCAGCGCCGTCGCCTCGCCGCCGGTGAGCCGCAGCGGGCGGTTCATCCCGGCGTCGTGGGTGACGGTGATCGTCTCGCCCTCGAAGGACAGGTCGATCAGGTCGCCGGGCCCGTAGCCGGGCAGCCCGCACATCCACAGCAGCTCCAGGTCCTTGCGGAGCTGCTTGGGCGTGATGTCGAAGTCCTGCGAGGCCTCGTCGAAGCTGATGCCGGGGCGGGCCAGCAGGTACGGGACGAGCGCGAGCAGGCGCGGCATCCGGTCGTTCATCGGACACCTCCGTGCAGCACGGCCTCGAGCCGTTCGCGGACAGCCTTGGCGAGCACGTCCGGTTCGAGCACGAGCGCGTCGGGGCCCTGTGCGGCGATCCAGTCGGCGGCGCTCTCCGGGAAGTACAGGTTGATCTCGACGACGTCGCCCTCGGTGCCGCCCGCGCTGTCGCGGCCGACCACCCGGCCGCGGCGGCGGACGTTGGCGGCCCTGCCGTCGGCGACCCACACCCGCGCGGTGGCGACGGGCGACTGGTCGTCGGAGCCGCCGCTCGACCCGGCGACGAACTGCAGCAGGTTGACCCCGTCGGGGCGCCGGACCTGGCCTGGCTTGCCGAGGGTCTTGACCTTGCCGTTGAGCCTGGACAGCCGGAAGCAGCGCGGCGCGTCCCGGTCGCGGTCGTGCCCGACGACGTACCAGCGCGAGCGCCACGACACGACGCCCCACGGCTCGACGGTCCGCATGAGCCACTCCGGCGAGCCGGAGCGCCGGTACTCGAACTGCACGGCCTGGCCGTTCTGCACGGCCGCGAGCAGCGGGCCGAACGCGGATTCGGTGCGCACCTTGGGTTCCACCACGGTCGGCGCCTGGTCGTCGATCTCGACACCGGCCGCGCGCAGCTTCACGAGCGCGCCCTGCGCCTGCCCGGTCAGCTCCGGGGAGTCCCACAGCCGCACGGCGAGCCCGACGGCGGTCGCCTCGTCCGGGCTCAGCTCGATCTCGCCGAGCTCGTAGTCGCGGCGCGCGATGCGGTAGCCCTCGACCTGCTCGTAGACGAAGTTCCGGCCGTACTCCAAGGGGATCCCGAGCTCGCGCAGCTCGGTCTTGTCCCGCTCGAAGGTGCGGTAGAACGCCTCGTCGGTCGGCGCGTCGGAGTAGCCGGGCACGATCTCGCGGATCCGGTCGGCGCTGAGGTACTGCCGCGTGGACAGCAGGGCGAGCACCAGGTTGACCAGGCGTTCGGCGCGGGCGGTGGACACCCGACCACCCTAGCCCGCCCGCGTCCGCCCGATCGGGAGGTACTGGCTTTTCCGGGCCTAGCGGTCCAGAACCCCGATCCTGCCCTTCGCGCCGGACGCCCAGCACGCGCCGTGCGCGCAGCTGACCGAGTCGAAGCTGCCCGTGTCGAACTGCTGCCAGTGACGGCCGCCGTCGGGGCTGTGGTCGCTGCCCGTCGGACCGACGGCGAGCACGGTGTTCCCGCGCCAGGCCAGCCCTGACCGGTAGCCGGCCGGTGACTGCGGCGGCGTGTGCCAGGTCCGGCCGCCGTCGGAGCTCAGCGCGGTCGCGCCCGAGGTGGCCGGGACCTTGTAGTCGCCGCCGATCGCGACGCCGTGTCCCGGATCGCGGAAGACGACCGAGAAGACACCGGCCGCTTCACCACTGGGGATCGGGGTCTCGGCGGCACGCCAGTGCCGTCCGCCGTCACCGGAGTGCAGCACCCTGGCCTTGGCGCCGCCGCCGGTCGCGATCCACACGTCCCGCCCGGTCGTGGTCAGGCACTGGCCGCTGGCGGCGAAGGCGAATTCGCCGGGCAGCGCGTCGGGCATCCCGTCGCCGGGATTGACCGTCCAGGTCCGCCCACCGTCCTCAGTGGACAGAACGCGGAACTTCCCGTCGACGGGATCGCTCAACGCGAGCCCGCGGCGGTTGTCGAAGAAGGACACGCAGTCGTAGAACGCTTTCGGGTCGGGGTTCTGGAAGCTCAGCCGCCAGTTCTTGCCACCGTCCTCGGTCCGGTAGATCCGCGAGTTCCCGCCCTCGCCGATCGAGAGGATGACCGCGCGGTCGGCGTCGAACGCCTCGATGTCCCGGAACTCGAGCGCCTCGGTGCCAGGCGGGCCGACCTTCTGCCATGTCTTGCCCGCGTCGGTGGTCCGCAGGACCGTTCCCTTGCTGCCACTGGCCCACACGACACGTCCCGAGACGACGTCGAGCCCGCGCAGCTGGGCGTCGACCCCGGACGGCGTGTCACGCCAGACGGGAGCGCAGTCCTCGGCGGCGGTGGCCGCGCCGGGCAGCAGGAGCGGGATGAGCGCGGTCAACAGCAGGAGCTTTCGCATGCCCGGCATCCTGCCCCAGAGCGACCGGCCGACGACACAGCCGAACGTCTTGTTAAGCCACCTGGCTGAAGAACCCACGCACCTGCTCTACGAAAAGCTCAGGCTGTTCGTAAGCCGCGAAGTGGCCACCTCGTGGGACTTCGTCGTACCAGCGAAGATCGGTGAAGCGCTTCTCAGCCCAGCGCTTCGACGGCCTGACGATCTCGTGCGGGAAGATCGTCACGCCCGAGGGCACGGCGACCTCACGAGCGTCGACACCCGCGCTCTCCCAGCAGATCCGCGACGACGAGACCGCGGTCGCGGTGAACCAGTAGACCGAGATGTCATCGAGGATCTCCTCATCGGTGAGCGGGTGGTCCGGGTCGGTCCAGGTCCAGAACTTCTCCGCGATCCAGGCGAGCTGCCCGGCAGGCGAGTCGGTCAGGCCGTAGCCGGGCGTCTGCGGGCGGGTGTCCTGCAAAGCGCGGTAACCGGAGCCGGTGGTGCGGTGCCTCGTCAGGTCTGCGAGCGCCTTGATCTCGGACGGCGTGGCGTCATCGAAGGTGGTGTCGTCGAGCTTGACACCGGCCATGGTGAAGTGGGCACCGATGATCCTTTCGGGGAACTGCCTGGCCAGGCTGGCGGTGACGGTCGCGCCCCAGTCGCCGCCTTGGGCGCCGTAGCGGTCGTAGCCGAGCCTGGTCATGAGCTCATCCCAGGCTCGCGCGATGCGGTCGACGTCCCAGCCGGTCTCGGCGGGCTTGTCGCTCCAGCCGAAGCCGGGCAGCGACGGCGCGACGACGTGGAAGTCCGCGCTGAGCGGCCCCAGGACCTTGAGGAACTCGACGACCGAGCCGGGCCAGCCATGCGTGATCAGCAGCGGGCGGGCGTCAGGGTTCGCCGAGAGGACGTGCACGAAGTGGATGCCGAGCCCGCCGATCTCGGTCCGGAACTGCGGGAAGGCGTTGAGCCGCTTGACGAACCCGAAGTCGTAGCCGTCCGCCCAGTACGCGGCGAGCGCTTGGACACGGTCGAGCTGCGCGCCCTGCGAGGAGTCGGTCTCGCGCTCAGGCCAGCGGGTGCGGGCGAGGCGCACCCTGAGGTCGGCGATGTCGGCGTCGTCGACGGTGACGTGAAAGGGCGTGATTTCGTTGGTCATGCCAACGACATTAGTTGGCCGCGCCAACGGTTAGCAAGATGATTCTTCGGCCTTAACCTCGACGAAACTGGAGGTTTTAGGGTCGCGTCCATGGCACTCAGCGAAACCGAGCTCGACTATCTCGCCACCCAGCGTCTCGGCAGGCTCGCGACCGCGCGGCCCGACGGGACGCTGCAGAACAACCCCGTGAGCTTCGGGTACAACAAGAACACCGGCACCATCGACATCGGCGGCTACAACATGGCCGCCAGCCACAAGTACCGCAATCTCGCGGGCAACGAGCACATCGCGTTCGTGGTGGACGACATCGCGTCGGTGACGCCGTGGCGGGTGCGGATGGTCGAGATCCGCGGGCGCGGCGAGGCGATCGAGGCGCCGGAAGACTCGGCCGCGCCCATCGGCGGCCCGATCATCCGGATCCACCCCGAGCGGGTGATCAGCTTTGGTCTGAGTTGATGACCTGGAAGTCCGTGACGAACTGGGCCACGGCGCCGTCGGCGGTGCGGCCCAGCCAGGTCCCGTAGAAGCCGTCGCCCCAGCCGGAGTGGAAGGCGATCACGTTCAGCCCGGTCGCCGGGTCGCGGACCGAGGCGTGCAGCGTGTCGTCGCGGTCGAACGCGGTCACCAGCGGGCCGTGACCGTCGCCGTTCAGGCCGCGCAGCGCGGGCAGGACGCTCACGTCGAGAAAGGCCCCGGTCCCCGAGTCCACGCCGTAGCCGAAGATCTCGTTCCGCTTCAGCGTCGCCGGGTTCTGGCTCGGGGTGAGGGCCATTTCCCAGCGGGCCACCGGGTCCGGGCGGACCGTCACCTTGGCGGCGGCGACGCGGCGGTGCGCGGGGTCGTCGACCATCCGGACCATGGCCAGCGACGCGGGGTACTTGCCGGGCGGCACGGTGGCGGCGAAGAAGGTGTCGTGCTCGCGGGTGTCTTCCATGGTGCCCGGATCACCGGCGACCAGCTTGCCGGTCGGCAGCTCGAGCGGGCCCGCGTCGACGATCTCGATCTTCGCCTGGGCGGCCTTCGTGCCCCCGACCTTGACGACCTGCCCGTCCCGGAAGAGCTGGTCGAAGCCGTCGCGGCGCACGGGCGGGCCCTCTTCTTCGGCCTGCTCGTCTCCCGAGGCCACGGCTCGCTGCTTCTGGTGCGTGCCGGACACGACACCCACGACCACGAGCGCGGCCACGACCAAGCCCAGCACGATCTTCGCTCTTGCCCCCATGCCGGGAAAGGGTAGTCGTGTCACCCCCGTCGGAGTCGTGAACACTCACGACGGCGACTGGCAAGGAACCACACGCCGCGCTCGCCCGGCGGGGCCCACCGTGCAGCGAGGGTGCCCCCGAGTGCGTATTACGCACCCAAAGGCCCCCTCACTTCCCACCCACCCAAGGCTTGAGCACGCCTAGCCAGACCTGGTGAAGAAGTCCCTCACCAGCCAGCCACATATGGCTTTCCGTGCCATAACCGCCCGCCCGTCGCCCACCACCCTCAACCGAGGGAGGCGCTACGCGCCGCTGTGCCATGCAACGCTCACGAGCCGTTCAGAGCGAGCCGATGAGCCGTTCCACGCGTTCGTCGACCGAGCGGAACGGGTCCTTGCACAGCACGGTGCGCTGGGCCTGGTCGTTCAGCTTCAGGTGCACCCAGTCGACCGTGAAGTCGCGCCCGGCCGCCTGCGCCGCCGCGATGAAGTCGCCGCGCAGCTTGGCGCGGGTGGTCTGCGGCGGGGTGTCCTTGGCGAGTTCGATCTCGCCGTCGTCGGTGATGCGGCGGACGAGACCCTTGCGCTGCAGCAGGTCGAACACGCCCCGGCCGCGGCGGATGTCGTGGTAGGCCAGGTCGAGCTGGGCGATGCGCGGGCTCGACAGGTCGAGGTCGTGCTTGGCGCGGTAGCGCTCGACGAGGCGGTGCTTGATCGCCCAGTCGATCTCGGTGTCGATCTTGCTGAAGTCCTGCTGCTCGACCGCGTCGAGCGCGCGGCCCCAGAGTTCGAGGACCTTCTCCGCGGTCGCGCCGGAGCCGTTGTCCTTCACGTGCTGGACGGCGCGCGCGTAGTACTCGCGCTGGATGTCCAGCGCCGACGCCTCACGCCCGCCCGCGAGGCGGACCTGGCGGCGGCCGGTGAGGTCGTGGCTGATCTCGCGGATGGCCCTGATCGGGTTGTCCAGGGTGAAGTCGCGGAACTGGACGCCCTGCTCGATCATCTCGAGCACCAGGTTCGCCGAGCCCACCTTGAGCAGTGTCGTCGGCTCTGCCATGTTCGAGTCGCCGACGATGACGTGCAGGCGCCGGTAGCGCTCGGCGTCGGCGTGCGGCTCGTCGCGGGTGTTGATGATCGGGCGGGAGCGGGTGGTCGCGCTCGAGACGCCCTCCCAGATGTGCTCCGCGCGCTGCGAGAGGCAGTACACCGCGCCGCGCGGGGTCTGCAGCACCTTGCCCGCGCCGCAGATCAGCTGCCGCGTGACCAGGAACGGCAGCAGCACGTCGGCGATCCGGGAGAACTCACCCGCCCGGCCGACCAGGTAGTTCTCGTGGCAGCCGTAGGAGTTGCCCGCGGAGTCGGTGTTGTTCTTGAACAGGAAGATGTCGCCGCCGATGCCCTCGTCGGCGAGCCTGCGCTCGGCGTCGACGAGCAGGTCCTCGAGGATCCGCTCACCGGCCTTGTCGTGCGTGACGAGCTGGGTCAGGTCGTCGCACTCGGCCGTGGCGTACTCGGGGTGGCTGCCGACGTCGAGGTAGAGCCGGGAGCCGTTCGAAAGGAAGACGTTGGACGACCGTCCCCAGGACACCACCCGCCGGAACAGGTACCTCGCCACCTCGTCTGGCGAGAGCCTGCGCTGCCCGTGAAAAGTGCACGTGACCCCGAACTCGGTCTCGATGCCAAAGATCCGCCGCTGCATTCCACAAGAGTAGGCGCAACACCCCCTCCTCCGGTGCGCCGTTCGGGCGGCGACACGCGGTGGGATACGTTGCTCTTCGTGAAAACGCGCCCGCATAGGGCGATCCTCAGCGCGTCAGCTTCGGGAGTTGAGAACCGTGTTCGACCAGCTCATGCGCCCTTTCCGCAAGGTCGGCCGCACCGACAAGCGGCTGATGAGGGCCAGTGCGGCCATTCCCGCGACACGCGCGGACGACGTTCTTACAAAGGTGTCTCAATCGGCCAACAAAGCACGCCTGTGGTGGGTCATCGCGATCCTGCTGGCCGCGAAGAAGGGTCCGACGCGCCGTGGCGCGCTGCGGGGCGTGGCCGCGATCGCGGGCGCGAGCCTCACCGCGAACCTCATCGGCAAGCCGATCTTCCCGCGCCGCCGCCCGGCCGCCGAGCTGGTGCCGGAGCACCGGCGGCTGGTGAACCGGCCGACCTCCTCATCGTTCCCGTCGGGGCACTCGGCGTCGGCGGCCGCGTTCGTGACCGCGGTCGCGATGGAGTCACCGAAGGCGGGCCTGGTGGTCGCGCCGGTCGCGGCCGCGGTGGCGTACTCGCGGGTGCACACCGGGGTGCACTGGCCCAGTGACGTCGGCGCCGGCATCGCGATCGGCCTCGGCGCCGCCGCGCTCACCCGGCACTGGTGGCCACTGCACGAGGACATCCCCGCCAGGACCGCGCACAGCGCCGAGGCGCCGCTGATGGTCGACGGCGAGGACATGCTCGCGCTGGTCAACCCGAACTCCGGGGTCGACGGACAGGACCCGACCGAGGACGTCCGCTTCGCCTGGCCCAAGGCCACGCTGATCTACCCCGACCCCAAGCTCGACGTGCGTGAGCAGCTCGTGCAGGAGATCCACATGCGCGGCAACTCGATCCGCGCGCTCGGGGTCGCGGGCGGCGACGGGACGGTGGCCGCGGTCGCGGCCGTCGCGGCCGATTTCAACCTGCCACTCGCGCTCATCCCGGCGGGCACCCTGAACCACTTCGCGCGCGACATCGGCGTCAAGGACATGCCGGACGCGGACGCCGCGACCGAGACCGGCTCGGCCGTCGGCATCGACCTCGGCGAGGTCGAGATCGACTCGGGCGGCGGCGAGACCGAGCAGCGCTGGTTCGTCAACACGGCCAGCATCGGCGGCTACCCGGAGATGGTGCGGCTGCGCGAAAAGCTCCAGCAGCGCTACCCGAAGTGGCCGTCGGCCGCGATCGCCATGGTCCGCGCGCTGCGGCACGCGAAGCCACTGGAAGTCGAGCTCAACGGCAAGCGCGCCGAGGTGTGGCTGCTCTTCGTCGGCAACGGCGTGTACGCGCCCAAGGGCTTGGCGCCGTCGAGGAGGCCCGCGCTCGACACCGGCCTCCTCGACGTCCGCTACCTGCGCGCGGACCTGCCGTATTCGCGGCTGCGGTTCGTGCTCGCGATGCTGACGAACTCGCTGTCCGCGAGCCACGTCTACGTCGAGCGCGACCTGCCCGAGCTGGAGGTGAACCTGCTGAACGGCAACCGCCGCGTCGCCACCGACGGCGAGGTCGGCCCGCTCGGCAACGTGTTCCGCTTCAAGTCACGCTCCAGCGCGCTGACGATCTACCGCAATCACTGAGCAAGGACTCGTGAGCGTTGCGGGCGGTTCTGACC
>NZ_JBHWEB010000047.1:0-72842 GCF_042734395.1 Amycolatopsis sp. NPDC059657
TACAACCCCACCCGCCACGGCGGCGCCCAACGAGACACCGAACAGCAGGCCGCAGCCTGACTTTGATCTTGAGGTTGACACAAGGGGTGTCATCGCTGTTCGGACGGGCCGAGATGGTCTGCCACTGCCTGCTGCTGGAAACCGGCGACGGGCTCACCCTGGTCGAAACCGGCATGGGCTCGCCGATCGCGACCCGCGGTGAGGAATGGCTCGGCCGCCGGTTCATCCGCGTGAGCGGGCCGATACTCGACCAGGAAGCGGCCGTCACGCAGATCAGGAAGCTCGGGTACGACCCGCGCGACGTGCGGGACATCCTGCTCACCCACCTCGATCTCGACCACGCGGGCGGGCTCGTCGACTTCCCCGGCGCGAACGTCCATGTCTACGCCGAAGAACTGCGCGCGTTCCAGAAACCGCGTAAAGACGAGATCGGGCGGTACCGGGCGGTCCAGTTCGCGCACAGTCCGAAGTGGACGGCGCACGCCGCGCTCGGTGACGAATGGTTCGGCTTCGAAGCCGTGCGCGAGATCGCGCCCGATGTCCTGCTCATCCCGCTCGCCGGGCACACGCGCGGCCACGCGGGCGTCGCGGTGGACACCGGCGACGGCTGGCTGCTCCACGCGGGTGATTCGTACTTCCACCCTGGCGAGATCGACCCGGTGAAGCCGCATTGCCCGCCGCTGCTCTCGCTGTTCGAAGGCGTGGCACAGACCGAAAAGCAGGCGAGGCTGGACAATCAGCGGCGGCTGCGCGACCTTGTCCGTGACCACAGCGGCGAAGTGACCGTCTTCTCCGCGCACAACGCGGCCGAATTCCACCGGCTGCGTGAGAGGAGCACCGTATGAAGGTCCACCATCTCAACTGCGGGACGATGCGCCCGCTCGGCGGCCGGTTGCCCGAGATGGTGGCGCACTGCCTGCTGATCGAGGCGGCGGACGGTCTCGTGCTGGTCGACAGCGGCTTCGGCAGCCGAGCGCTGGAACAGCCTGGCAAGTGGCTCGGCACCGCGTTGACCAAGGTGGTCGGCGCGCAGCTCGAACGGTCCGAAACCGCCGCCGCGCAGGTCAGCGCGCTCGGTTACGCGATCGAAGACGTACGCCACATCGTCACCACACACCTCGACTGCGACCACGCGGGCGGCCTCGCGGACTTCCCGCACGCCACCGTCCACGTCCACGCCGAGGAACACCGCGCGGCGACGGCGCCCGCCAACCTCCGCGAGCGGTACCGCTACCGCTCGATCCAGTTCGAGCACGGGCCGCGGTGGAGCACCTACCGCGCCGACGGCGAAAGCTGGTTCGGCTTCGAGGCCGTGCGCGAGCTCAAGGGCTTGCCGCCGGAGATCCTCCTGATCCCGCTGGGCGGCCACACACTGGGCCACGCGGGCGTCGCCGTCGACACCGGCGCGGGCTGGCTCCTGCACGCGGGCGACGCGTATTTCCACCACGGCCAGGTGAATCCGGTGGCGCGGCACTGCCCGGGCGGGCTTGAGACGTTCCAGCGGCTGGTGCAGACGGAGAAGAAACCCAGGTTCGCCAACGAACGCAGGCTCCGGGAATTGGTCCGCCATCACGGGGACGAGGTGCGGGTGTTCAGCGCCCACGACCACGCGGAGTTCGCCGGCTTCAAAGACTCGTGAGTGCGACTTCGGCCGACGTCAGACTCACCAGAGCCAATCATTTGGCTTTCCGCGCAGTAGCCGTCGGCAACACTCACGACTGGGGTTCGGGGCTTGGCGTGTGGGAAACGAGGCGTTAGATGACGCAAAACCCACACATGACAGCGGTCGGCGGACCTGACGCCGGGGTTTTCACGTCGCGAGGCTCGGACGGGCTGCGAGTGGTCGTGAGTGTTTGGACCGGCTAGAACCGGCCGTATCACTCACGACCCACGACTACCTCGGCCCGCAACGCTCACGAGGCACTATTCGGCGTCGATGGCCTGCTTGACCAGGGGTGTCATCTGCTCGGCCGTCATCTTGGCCGGGCCGCTGTAGCTGACCAGGATCGGGACGCCGCCGACGACCTTCGCGGCGACCAGGGTCGCGGTCTTGGCTTCCTCGACGTAGTAGAGCGCGCCCTCGGCGAGACCGGGAATGTCGCGGGCGCCGGGCTTCTTCTCCTTGATGCCCGCGATCATCGCGTCCGGCTTGACCTTGTTGCCGTCGTAGCGGGTGACGGCCAGCGCGCCGACCTGCTTGCCCTCGGCGGAGTAGACGCAGGTCTTGGCCTTGCCGCCGTTGGCGGCGGTGTTCTGGTCGGGGCCGGGCGCGCCGGTGACCGACTGGCGTTCGATGGCCTTGCCGACCGCGTCGCCCGCGAGCACCGCGCACGGTTCCTTCAGCGTGACCGCCTTGGTCGGCGACGGCTTGGGCGCGGCGGGCTTCTCGTCGGACGAGCAGCCGACCGTCACCAGGGCAAGAGCGGAAATCAGGACAATTCGCCAGGAACGCATAACGCCACTCTAGGCGGATTTCGGCTCGGCGGGCGCGCGGTAGCGGAAGAACGCGGGGAGCAAGGCCATCGCGACCAGCACTCCGGCGATCACCATCAGGCCGCCGCCGGTCGCCGCCGCCGCGGTGCCGACACCGGCCGCCGCCCAGCCGTGGGTGAGGTCCGCGATACGCGGTCCACCTGCGACAACGACCGTGAACACGCCTTGGAGCCGGCCGCGCATCTCGTCGGTGGTGGCGACCTGCAGGATCGACATCCGGTAGATGGCGGAGACCATGTCGGCCGCGCCCGCGAGCGCGATGAAGATCACCGCGAGCCACAGCGACGAGCTCAGCCCGAACCCCGCCACCGCCGCACCCCACGCGCAGATGGCCACCACGACCGCCACGCCCTGGCGGCGCACCCGCGTCAGCCAGCCGGAGAAAAGCCCGACGAGCATCGAGCCGATCGGGATCGCCGCGTAAAGCCAGCCCAGCGCGGGCCCGCCGCCCGGCGGGTCGCCGAAGGTCCGCTGGGCCATTTCCGGGAACAACGCGCGCGGCATGCCGAACACCATCGCGATGATGTCGACGACGAACGAAGCCAATACGACCTTTTGCGTTGCCAGGTAACGGAAACCGTCGATCACGTCGCGCAGTCCCGCGCGCCGCGACGGTCCGTTCAACGGCGGCAGCGGCGGCAGTTTCCAGACCGCGATCAACGTCAGCGACAACGCGACAACGTCGATCAAGTACAAAGTGGACAGTCCGAGCAGCGGCAGCACCGCGCCGGCCAGCAGCGGCCCGAACACCATGCCGAACGTCGCCATGGTCGAGCCGAGCGCGACCGCGGGCGCGATCAGATGCTCGGGCACCAGCCTGGCGATGACCGCGCCGCGCGTCGGCATGTTGATCGCGAAGAACGCCTGATTGACCGCCAGCAGCGCGAGGACCAGCCAGACCGAGCGCAGGCCGATGAACGCCTGCAGCCACAGCACGGCCGACGTCAGCGCGATGCCGACGTTGGTCACGAGCAGGAGTTTGCGCCGGTCGACGGTATCGGCGATCGCGCCGCCCCACAGCCCGAACACGAGCAGCGGGACGAGCGCGACCGCGCCGGTCAGCCCGACGAACCCGGACGAGCCGGTGATGTCGAAGATCTGCTTGGGCACGGCGACGGCCGTCAGCTGGCTGCCGATGGCCGTGACGGCCGAGGACATCCAGAGACGGCGATAGGCGGGGATCTTCAGCGGCCGCCGGTCGAGCATGATCGACCCGAGCACCCTGCGTGTGGTCCCCGCCTTAACGCTCACGACACATGAGCTTAGCCGTGCTAACTAATTGAGATCGAGTGATTTACCTCGCCACGGACTACGGCGCGACGCGCTCGATGCGCCAGCCGTCGTCGGCGCGGACGTAGGTGAGACGGTCGTGCATGCGGTCCTCGCGGCCCTGCCAGAACTCGACCGTGTCGGGACGGATGCGCCACCCGCCCCAGTGCGGCGGGAAGGGGATGTCGTCGGTGTCGGCGAAGCGGCGCTGGATGGAGTTGAGCGCGTTGTCGAGCGCACGGCGGCCGTCGACGACCCGCGACTGCGGCGAGGCCCAGGCCCCGAGCTGCGAGCCGCGCGGACGGGAGGCCCAGTACTCGGCGCCTTCCTTGATGTCGACCTTCTCGACCTCGCCGCGCACGTGGACCTGGCGGTGCAGCGGGTACCAGGGGAACGTCGCCGACGCGTACCGCGTGACGGTCAGGTCGTGGCTCTTGGCCGAGGTGTAGTTCGTGTAGAAGACGACGCCGCGCTCGTCCAGGCCCTTCAGCAGGACCGAGCGGGACGACGGCCTGCCCTCGCCGTCGGCGGTGGCGAGCACCATGGCGTTCGCCTCGGGCACACCCGCCGCGATCGCCTGGTTCAGCCAAGCCTGCAGCTGCTCTGTCCAGGTGGACGCCAGCGAGGCCTCGGTGAACGCGTCCCCCTCGTACGCCACCCGCATTCCGGGCAGTCGCATCGCTACGTCCGTGATCTCGGTCTCCGGCATCATGGCCAACCCTCCGCGCGCGCCCTGTAGGGCCTCGATGACTTCGGCTGTCTGCTGACGGTATTGCCTGGAAGCCGCCGGGGAAACCCACCTAACGGTGACTCCTGCCACCCCGGGACGCCATCAGCCTGTAACCGCAGGACAGCAACTCGTAACAAGTCGGTTACCCGATGCCGCTTAATCGACAAAGTGCCGACCTAGCGTCGGGGCCCCCACCACGCCAGGAGGCCGCGACGTGACGGACATCCTCGAAGACGCTCCCTCGAAGCCGAAGCGGCGCTACGCCGCGCTGGCCGCGAACGAGAACCGGGAGGACTACTCACTCCGGTTCGCGGCCCATTCCTTCCGCAAGTGGTCCCCGTTCGTGGTCGCGACGACCGCGCTCGGCGGCATCGCCTACCTCGCGGACTTCGCGATCGGCGCGAGCATCGTCCTGTCCTACGGGTTCACCTCGGGCGTGCTCGCCATCCTCGCCGCGGCCGTGATCATCTTCGTGACCGGCGTGCCGATCGCGTCCGCGTGCGCGAAATACGGCGTCGACATGGACCTGCTGACCCGAGGCGCCGGTTTCGGCTACTTCGGGTCGACGCTCACGTCGCTCGTGTACGCCAGCTTCACCGTGATCTTCTTCTCGCTCGAGGGCTCGATCATGGGCCAGGCGTTCCAGCTCGCGCTCGGCATCCCGCTGCCCGTCGGGTACCTGCTCGCCACCCTGATCGTGCTGCCGTTCGCGCTTTACGGGATGGGCGCGGTCGCCAAAATGCAAACCTGGACCCAGCCACTGTGGATCGCCGGGCTCGTACTGCCGTTCGTGGTCGTCGCGATCCGCGAACCGGGTAAGTTCGCGGAATTCGCGAGTTTCGGCGGCACCCAGGGCGCCGGATCCGGTTTTTCCGCGATCGGTTTCGGACTCGGCATGGGTATTGCTCTTTCCTTGATCGGCCAAATAGGTGAACAAGCCGACTATCTCCGCTTCATGCCGGAGAAGACCGCCGAAAACAAACGATCTTGGTGGGCCGCGGTGCTCGCCGCGGGCCCCGGCTGGGTGATACTCGGCGCGCTCAAGCAGATCGGCGGCGCGTTGCTCGCCTTCCTCGCGCTCGGGGTGGTCGGCGAGACGCACGCCCTGGAACCGATCGCGCCGTACCTGGAGGCAGTCAAACCGGCACTCGGGCCGGTCGCGCTGACCTTCGCCGCGTTGTTCGTGGTCGTCTCGCAGATCAAGATCAACACGACGAACGCCTATTCGGGCTCGCTCTCGTTCGCCAACTTCTTTTCCCGAGTGCTGCACCGGCACCCCGGACGCGTTTGGTACGTGCTCGTCAACTGCGGTATCGCGCTGGCGCTCATGGAGTTCGGCGCGTTCGCCTTCCTGAACAAGATCCTCGGCTTCTACTCCAACGTCGCGATCGCCTGGATCGGTGCGGTCTGCGCGGATCTCGTCATCGCGAAACCACTCGGGCTCTCCCCGAAGTACATCGAGTTCAAGCGCGCCTACCTGCACAAGATCAACCCCGTCGGCTTCGGCTCGATGCTCGTCGCGTCGGCGGTGTCGATCACGGCGTACTTCGGCGCCTTCGGCCCGACCCTCGCCGCGTTCAGCCCGCTGATGGCGCTGGTGATCGCGGTCGCGCTGGTGCCGGCACTGGCCGCGCTCACCAAGAGCAGGTACTACCTCGCCAGGCCGAACACGGTCAGCGGGCCCGGTGTGGACGCCGACCCGCGCGCGACGCACGACTGCTCGGTGTGCGGCGACGCCTACGAGTTGCCCGATATCGCGGACTGCGCGAAGCAGGGCGGCGCCATCTGCTCGCTGTGCTGCACATTGGACGCCACCTGCCACGACCAGTGCCAACAGAGTGAACCGACCCTGCTTCCACTACCCACAGTTCGTAAGTGATCTTGCACAAGAGCTGACACTTGCACTATGGGGATCTTGCATAACTCGATAGGCTTTCGCCCGAGAGCCAAGGGGTGACAATTTCTTCACGGAGAGTGGGGGATTTTCACTGCCTGTGGAACTCCCCCTACTCCCCTTCCCCAGGAGTTTCGCTGTGATTTCCCGTTCCCGACGGCTGACGGCCCTGTTCTGCGCCCTCACGCTGGCCGGTGCCGCCGCCCTGTCCGCCTGCTCGAGCGACACCGCCGACGGTGCCAAGATCACCCTAGGGTTCTCGGCGTGGCCTGGCTGGTTCCCGTGGCAGGTCGCGCAGGAGAAGGGGCTGTTCAAGAAGAACGGCGTGAACGTCGATCTCAAGTACTTCGATAACTACACCGACAGCATCAACGCGCTCTCCGGCGGCGCGATCGACGCCAACAGTCAGACTCTCGGCGACACTCTGGCCTCGGTCAGTGGCGGCGCGAAACTGTCCATTGTGCTGGTGAACGACAACTCGACCGGCAATGACAAGATCATCGCGCGTGAGGGCGTCACCAGCCTTGCCGACCTCAAGGGCAAGAAGATCGCGGTCGAGCAGGGCGCGGTCGACCATTACCTCCTGCTACTCGCGCTGCAGAGTGTGAAACTCACCGAAAAGGACCTCCAGCTGGTCTCGCTGCCCACCGACGCCGCAGCTGCCGCGTTCGTCGGCGGCCAGGTCGACGCGGTCGCCGCGTTCGCACCGTTCACTTCGAAGGCGCTGGAGCGGCCCAACAGTCGCACGATCGCCAGCTCGGCCGAGTTTCCCGGTGCCATCCCCGACCACCTGGTGCTCGGCGAGAAGGTCACCAAGGAGCACCCCAAAGAGGTGCAGGCGCTGGTGAACACCTGGTTCGAGACGCTCGCCTGGATCAAGGACAACAAGGACGCGGCCATCGACATCATGGCCAAGCGTGGTGGCGTGAGCGTGGCCGAGTACCGCAGCTACGACTCCGGCACGTCCATCTTCACCAAGCAGCAGAACATCGACGCGTTCACCCCCGGCGTCACCCCGCAGCACCTGAACTTCCAGGCCGGCAAGATCGCCGACTTCATGGTCAGCGCCGGGCTGGCCGCGACCAGGCCGCAGATCGACAACCTGTTCGACGACACCTTCATCAAGGCGGTGCCGTGACCGAACTGACCGGCTCGGCCAGCCGGACGGCGGCGGGCACCGAGGCCGACGAACTCGAGGCCCAGCGCCTCGAGGACGAGCAGCGCCTCGCCGAGGAGCACGCGGCCACGGCGGCGCTGCCCGAGCGCGCGAACTGGGCGCCGCTGCCCCGCCGTGCCCGGCCGAAGCCGAAGGCCGCGCTGTTCACCATCCGCACGCCCATCCCGGTGCGTGCCAAGTGGACACTGACCGTCCTATCCGTCGCGCTGCCGCTGGCGATCTGGTGGGTCCTCAGCGCGACCGGCGCCGTCTCGCCGACCTTCCTGCCGTCGCCGCCTGCCGTGCTCAAGGCCGGGCTGCAGATGGCGTCGACCGGTGAGCTGTTCGGTGACCTGTGGGCGACCGTGCAGCGAATCCTTTTCGGATTCGGGCTGGCGGTGCTGATCTCGGTGCCACTCGGCATCGTGATGGGCACGTTTACCGCGGCGCGAGCGCTCGCGGAACCGATCGTCGGGCTGGTGCGATATATGCCAGCGAGCGCGTTCATTCTGCTGTTGATCATTTGGCTCGGCATCGGTGAACCGTCCAAAGTGGCGCTCTTGTTCATAGGTACCTTCTTCTTCAACACACTGATGGTTGCCGACGTGGTGGGGGGTGTGCCGCGCAACCTCATCAACGTGTCATACACACTGGGCTCGCGGCGCGCTGAGGTCCTACGCAGGGTGATCGTGCCTTATTCACTACCAGGCATCATTGACGCGATCCGTGTAAACGTCGCGGCGGCCTGGAACTTCGTGGTGGTGGCCGAGCTGGTCAATTCCACCGCCGGGCTCGGCTACCGGATCGTGCGGGCGCAGCGGTTTCTGCAGACCGACAAGATCTTCGCCGTCCTAGTGGTGATCGGGCTCTCCGGTCTCGCGACCGACGTGGCGTTGCGGCTGCTCAGGTCCAAGGTCGGCAGGTGGGCAGCATGACCGGGGTACTGGAACTGAGTGGTGTCGCCAAGGACTACGACCGCGGCGCGCGTGCGCTCGACGGGATCGACCTGACCGTCTCGCGTGGCGACTTCCTCTGTGTCGTCGGCGCGAGCGGCTCGGGGAAGTCGACACTGTTGTCGCTGGTCGCGGGCTTGACCATGCCTTCGGAAGGCCGGATCACCCTCGACGGCGAGCCGGTCGCCGGGCCTGGCCCCGACCGCGGGCTCGTGTTCCAGGACGGTGCGCTGTTCCCGTGGCGGACCGTCGAGCGCAATGTCGCTTATGGACTCGAACTGTTGCCAGTGGACAGTGCGGAGCGAGCTCGGCGCGTTGACTGGTACCTGGCCGAGACCGGCCTTTCGGCGTTCCGGAAGTCGTTGCCGCGTGAGCTTTCCGGCGGTCAGCGGCAGCGCGTCGCGATCGCCAGGGCGCTGGCGTGCGAGCCGGAGGTGCTGCTGCTCGACGAGCCGTTCGGCGCGCTCGACGTGCAGACCAAAGAGGACATGCAGGTCCTGATCAGGCAGGTGTGGGCCGACACCGGCACCACCGTGCTGATGGTGACCCACGACGTGGAGGAAGCGGTCTTCCTCGGCGGCAGAGTTGTCGTACTGGCGTGCGACCCTGGCCGGGTGCACGCCGATGTCGCGATCGACCTGCCCGCCGATCGCGATCTCTCGGTCAAGCGAACGCCGGAGTTCCTCGCGCTGCGGGCGTCCATCGAGGACCTCGTGCGTGAGCAGCACCGCGGACACGGCGGCTGAGGTCGCAGTTGGGGAAGGTGACCATGAGACTCGGGAAGGTCCGGCGGAAGACTACTGCCGGATCCAGAACGTGGCAGGCCGTGCTCGGCAGGCTGGGCATCAGGGGCAAGCTCAACCTGCTCCTGATGCTGCCGCTGACCGCGGTGGTGCTGGTGTCCGTTCCCTACGTCGCGGGGCAGGTCGGCAACGCCCAGTCCGCCGGGCAGACCTCGGACACTGCAGGCCAGGCCAACGAGCTCGGTTCGCTGGTCTGGGAGCTGCAGCGTGAGCTGCTGCTGACCGTCGACTACGTGGCGTCGCCGTCGCAGGGCAGCGGCGCGCTGATGCAGCAGCACCGCATCGTCACCGAGACCGTCGACAAGGTGCGGGACAGGCTCGGGCCGGAGGCGCCGGACGAGGTCTCGGCCGCGCTGGTCCGGATCGGCTCGCTGGCCGAGATCAGGGCCAACGCGCTGCGCCGCGCCGTCTCGCTCGACAGCGCGGCGCGTACCTATCACGCGGTCATCGAGGCCGTGATCGACGCGCCCCGGCTGCTCGGCCAGAAGAACACCGACGCCGAGGGCACCCGGCAGCTCACCTCGCTGGACTCGCTGCTGCGCGCGAACGAGGAGAAGGGCCTGCGCGGCATGGCCCAGATCATCGTCGCCGCCGACGCCGAGTCAGGCCAAGAAATCCTCGCCGACTCCGCGTCGGAGTCGGCGCTGCAGCTCGAAAGGTTCGTGCAGCAGGCCGACATCGAACACGCCAAGGCCGTGGTCAAGGTCGACACGGGCGAGGAGGCCCGCCGGGTCGACACACTCGAGGCACAGCTGCCGAACGTGCGCGACGAGAAGGCGAACCAGGCGTTCATCGCCGAGGTGCTGAGTGCCGTCGAGGCGCTCAACAAGCAGCGGCGCGCCGTCCAGGAACAGGTGACCAGCCAGATCACCGACGCGGCGACCGGCCGAGCCGACAGCGCCGCCCGGCTGGCGTGGCTCATCGGCGGCGGTGCCGCGCTGCTGTTCGTGCTGGTCGCGTTCCTCGCCATCGCGGTCAGCCGCTCGATCGCGGATCCGTTGCGGCGCTTGACCTCCGCCGCGACGACGGTCGCCGACCTCGCGGGAACCGAGCTCGTCCGCGTCGCCGACACCGAGGCGGCCGAGGAGCAGGCGCCGAGGCTCGCCACCATCGATGTGTCCTCAAAGGACGAACTGGGCAAGCTGGCGACCGCGTTCAACCGGGTGCAGTCCACCGCGGGCGAGCTGGTCGAGCGCCAGGCGCTCACCCGGCGCAACGTCAGCCTCATGTTCGCCAACGTCGCGAAGCGCACGCAGAACCTCGTCGGCAGGCAGCTGGCGCTGGTCGACGAGCTGGAGCGCAACGAACAGGATCCCCGGCTGCTGGAAAGCCTGTACCGCCTCGACCACCTGTCGACGCGCCTGCGGCGGAACGCGGAAAACCTGCTCGTCGTCTCGGGTACCCGTGACGAGACCAGGATCGCCGGTCCCGCCGAGCTGTCGACGGCGCTGCGCTCCGCGCTCGCGGAGATCGAGGACTACCAGCGGGTCCGGCTCGGCATGGTCGCCGACGTGCGGCTCGCGTCGGTGTTCAGCTCCGACGTCGTGCTGATCTTCGCGGAACTGCTGGAGAACGCGACCTCGTTCTCGCCGCCGGAGTCCTATGTGGACGTCGACACCGAGTTCCTGTCCGACGGCTCGCTGCTGGTCGTCATCGTCGACCAGGGCATCGGCATGACCGACGACCGGCTCGCCGAGGAGAACCGGCGGCTCGTCGAGCGTGAACGGCTGGAGCTGGCGCCGACCAGTGTGCTCGGGCTGTTCGTGGTCGGCCGCCTCGCGCGGCGGCACGGGCTGACCGTCGAGCTGGTGCCGACGCCAGGTACCGGCATCACGGCGCGGATGGTCATCCCGCCGGCGCTGCTGGCGCACCGGGCGGCCGAGTTCCACGCGCCGCCCGTCTGGCCGGAGTCCGAACCGGCCGACGAACCCGGCAGGCTGCCTGCGCTCGCGGTGCCGGGGATGGCTCCCCGCGATCCCGATCAGCTCGAGGATTTCCGCTGGTTCAAGCAGGAAGCGGAGGAACCGGCACGGGTGCCCGAGCAGCTGCCCGTGCGCGTGCCGGAACCGGTGCCCCCGCCTGCGCCGGTACTCGAACCGATCGTGGTGGCCGCGCCGGTCACCGTGCCCGCCGACTCCGGGGAGACCAGGGGCGGGCTTCGCCGTCGTGTCGCGGGAGCGCAGCTTCCCGGCGTCGGCGAATCCACTTTGGTCAGCATGCCCGCGAAGAAGAAGGTGCAGCACGACCCCGAAGCGGCGAAGGCCGCCTTCGACGCGTACGAATCGGGCTTCGCCAAGGCGAACCCGCCGGCGCCCGAGCCGGTCGTCACCCCACCAGCGCCGGAACCGGTGAAACCACCACCGTTCCAGCCGGTCGCCGCGGCCAGCCCGCAGGCTCCGTCGGCGGCGCACTCGGGTCTCACCAGGCGGGTGCCCGGCGCGCAGCTCGCGCCGGGACTCGCCCAGCAGCCTGCCGGACGTCAGCCGGCACGTATGGCCGCGTCAGCACCAAGGCACCAACGGGACCCCAACGCCGAGCGCGCCGCTTTCGACGCGTTCAGCACGGGCTTGGCCATGGCCGATCGGGATACCGAACAGAGAGAAGAGAGCAAGGAATGACCACCGGAGTCAGCGTCGAGGCGCGCAATTTCAACTGGCTGGTGACCCGCTTCGCGCAGAACACCGCCGGCGCGATCGGGGCCATCGCCGTGTCGGCCGACGGCCTGCTGATCGCCATGTCGTCCCAGCTGGAACGGGCGAACGCCGACCGGCTGGCCGCCATCTCGTCGGCGATGCTCGGGCTGGCGCACGGCGTCTCCGAGAGCCACCCGCTCGGCAGGCCCGACAAGATCATCATCGAGTTGGAGCACGGCTACCTGCTGGTCTGCACGATCAGCATCGGCTGTTCACTGGGCGTGCTGGCCACCAAGCAGGCCAGCCTGGGCACGATCGCGTACGAGATGGCCATGTTCGCGAACCGGGCCACCGAAGTGCTCACGCCAAGCCTTATCGAGGAGCTCAAAAACACCGTCGGGAGCTAGCGATGAGAAATGACGATTCGGACGTTTCACCGTTGCGCCCGTATCTGCTCACTTCTGGCCGCACGAAGCCGGTCGACCACACATTGGAAATCGAGGCCCAGGTCCTGACGAGCAGGCTCGGCGCGGCCTCGCAGCCGAAGCTCACCTTCGAGCGGCGCGAGATCGTCTCGCTGTGCCGCGACACCAAATCGGTGGCGGAGATCGGCGCGCTGCTCGGCCTGCACATCGGCGTGGCCAGGGTGCTGGTGGCCGATCTGGCCGCACTCGGCTACGTGGTGCTGCGCAGGCCGGCGACGAAGTTCGCCCAGGACCTCGGCATGATCGAAAGGGTCATTCGTGGACTCGAAGCCATTCGCTGAACCCGGTGCCGGTGCCCGGCCGCCCGCGCCGGTCAAGATCGTCATCGCGGGCGGGTTCGGGGTCGGCAAGACCACGGCCGTCGGCGCCATCTCCGAGATCAAGCCGCTCACCACCGAGGCGGCGATCACCTCGGTGGCGGCGGGCATCGACCGGACCGGGCACGTGCCGTCGAAGACCACCACCACGGTGGCGCTCGACTTCGGCTGCATCACCATCGACTCCGACGTCAAGCTGTACCTGTTCGGCACGCCCGGCCAGGACCGCTTCGGCTTCATGTGGCAGGACATCGTGATCGGCGCGCTGGGCGCGCTGGTCATCGTGGACACCCGCCGTCTCGACGACTGCTACCCGGCCGTCGACTACTTCGAGAAGGCCGGGCTGCCGTTCGTCGTCGGGATCAACCGGTTCGACGGCCTGATGGCGCACGAGCTCAACGACGTCCGCTGGGCGCTGGCCGTCGGCGACGACGTGCCGGTGATCGCCTTCGACGCGCGCAACAAGCTGTCCGTGCGCGACGCGCTGCTCGCGGTGCTGCACAACACCTTCGCGAAGGCTTCGGCCAGCGCGTGATCGTGAGTGGTATGACCGGTTAGAACCGGCCATACCACTCACGAGGGCATACGCGTGATCGCGGCCAGCATCAGGCCGCGCAGCTCTTCGGTGACCTCGCCGACCGGTAGCTCACGGGCCTGCCATTCACGGAGCAGGCCCGTGAACGCGCCGACCAGCGCGATGGCCGTCAGCCGGTAGTTCCGCTTCGGCGCGAGACCGTGTTCGGCGGCGTGACGGGCTTCGGCTTCGATGAAGTCCGCCCAGCGGTCGACCCATTCCTGGTGCTGCGCCTCGAGTTCCTGGTTGACCCCGACGGCCTCGACGTAGTTCAGCCTCGGCATGCGCGGGTCGGCGGTGACCGTCGCGACGAAGACGTCGAGCAGTGTCTCGATGCGAGTGACGGCGTCGGTGTCGGTGAGCTCGGCGAGCGTCGCGGTGACGTGCTCCAGCGCGAGGCGGTTGATGCTGTCGTGCAGTACGAGCAGCACCTTCTCCTTGTTCTCGAACTCCTCGTAGAAGTTGCGCGTCGAGACACCGGCCAGCTTGCAGAGGTGGGTGATCTTCGCCTGCTGGAAGCCCTCGCTGGTGAAGAGGTCGAGCGCGGCCGTCAGCAGCCGCTCGCGGCGCTCGGCTTTGCGCTGTTCAGGGGGGATACCGCCGTAGGAGCGGACCACCGAACCTCCAAGATTCTGACAGTGCTTTCTAAAGAATGGGGATTGCCAGACAGTACTCGACTGACTTACATTGTGAAAATTACAGTTACCACACTCTGGAGGCAACGGTGCTTCGTCGAGTCCTGGTTCCACTACTGGCCTTACTGCTGACGGGCGCGGTGGCCACTCCGGCCGCCCAGGCGTCCAGCCCAGGTGACCTGCTCGAACAGCATCGGGTGACCGCCATCGTGCCCGCGCCGGTCCAGGCGTGGGAGCTGCTCTACCAGTCGACCTCGGCGACCGGGAAGGCCAACGCCGTCTCCGGCATCCTGCTGGTCCCGTCGATCCCGTGGACCAAGGGACCGCGGCCCCTGATTACCTACGCCGTCGGCACGCACGGCCTCGGCGACCAGTGCGCGCCGTCGGTCAAGCTGCAGAACGGCACGGAGAACGAGGTCGCGATCATCTCGCAGGCCCTCTACAAGGGCTGGGCCGTGGTCCTCACCGACTACGAAGGCCTCGGCACGCCGGGCACCCACACCTACGCGGTCGGCCAGTCCGAAGGCCGTGCCGTCCTCGACGCCGCCCGCGCCGCCTACAAGGTTCCCGGCACCGGGCTCTCTTCTGACGGCCCCGTGGGCGTCTTCGGCTACTCGCAGGGCGGCCAGGCGGCGGCTTTCGCCGGTGAGCTGCAGGGCGGCTACGCACCCGACCTGAACGTCGTCGGTGTCGCCACGGGCGGCGTCCCCGCCGACCTGAACGCGGTCATGAAGTCCAACGACGGCGGCGCGGCCTTCGGCCTGGTGCTCGGCGCGGCTCTCGGTCTTTCGACGGCTTACCCCGAGGTCCCGTTCGCGTCGGTCCTGAACTCGCGCGGCAAGGCGACGGTCGAGAAGATCAAGGACTACTGCACGATCGCACTGGGCGCGGCGGCCCCGTTCTCCCGCCTCCGCGACTTCGTCACCGACCCGGACATCGTCTCCGACCCCCGCTGGCAGAAGCGCCTCGCCGAGAACTACGCGGGCACCATCAAGCCCAAAGCCCCGGTCTTCCTCTACCACGCCCAGCTCGACGAACTGATCCCGCTCGCGGTCGGCAAGGGCCTCCTCGCCCGCTACAAAGCCTTGGGCGCCACCGTGACCTGGGCCGAATACCCGCTGCTCGAACACATCGGCGGCGTCTCGGTCGGCGGCCCGGTCGCCATGGAATGGCTGGGCACCAAGTTCTAGCCGGGAAAAAAAATCCCAATGCGGCATTCGTCAGGTTTCAACCCCCCAATGTGGCTTTCGTCAGCTCCCAGCTGACGAAAGCCACATTGGGATTTTTTTCCCCGGACCCGAGCCCGGCGAGGGCCGTGACGGCGTCGGGGGCCAGTGAGGTGGTGAGGGTGCCGCCCGCGGCGAGGGGGCTGCGGGACCACCACTCACCCGAGGCGGCGGGGAGGTCGGGGCCGCCGACGACCAGGTCGGTGGCGAGGACCCGGCGACCCGCCAGGTGGGCGAGTGAGCCGTCCAGGTCCGAGCCGATCGTGAGGGTTTGGCGCAGCACAGGGGTTTCGGCACGGGTGATGTGCTGGGTCGTCGTCAGGTGACCGGGGCGTTCGTTGGCTCGGCCGAGCACCAGGACCTCGCGAGTGTGCAGGTAGGCGTCGGAGGCGAGCGAAGCGCGCAGCAGGGCGTTGTGCCGCGCGTGCGCCGTGATGACCGTCGGCTCCGGCAGGTATTCGAGTGAGCCACCCGCGTCGACCGTGATGTCCACTGTGGACGAACTGGACTCACCGCGAAGCCCTGGCAGTGCGATCGTCGCGGCGACGCCGGACAGGCGCAGTGAAGCGCCCGGCCCGACGTGCACCGACAGCAGAAGCTCGTCGCCACCCAAGGGCGCGGTGGCCGAGCTGACGAGGTGGACCACCGCCGTGGCGCCGGTGCCTCGCTTGGGGAAGAGGGTGAGCGGCGCCATCGAGCGCAGCTCACGCAGGATCGTCCGGCCGTCCGAGAAACAGGCGACCAGCCGGGCGTGCGCTTTCACCCGGCTTTGACCAGTGAACGCACCCAATCGGCCACGTCCGGCGCATTGGGAGTGTCCACAAGGGACTGAGTGATCACCGGTAGCGAGCCACGCATGCGGTGTGCGTCGGAGGTCATGACGTCCATGTCCGCGCCGACCAGGTGCGCGATGTCGATCTTGTTGATCACCAGCAGGTCCGCGGTCGTGACGCCAGGACCGCCCTTGCGCGGCACCTTGTCGCCGCCCGCGACGTCGACGACGAACACCTGGGAGTCCGCCAGGCCACGGCTGAACACGGCCGTCAGGTTGTCGCCGCCGCTCTCGATGATCACGAGATCCAGGCCGGGGTAACGGTCTTCGAGCCGCTCGACCGCGTCCAGGTTGGCCGTGATGTCGTCGCGGATCGCCGTGTGCGGGCACGCGCCGGTCTGCACGGCCTCGATGCGTTCGGCGTCGAGCACGCCTGCTTTGCGCAGGAAGTCGGCGTCCTCGGTGGTGTAGATGTCGTTGGTGACGACCGCGAGGTTCAGCTCGTCGCCCAGCGCGCGGCACAGCGCGGCGACCAGCGCGGTCTTGCCGCTGCCGACCGGGCCGCCGATGCCGATCCGGTAGGCGCGCCCCGCCGTCGGGGCGGCGTCGTAGTGATCGGGTTCCGCCGCGGTCGGGTCGAAGTTGACCGGGTGGACGTGCCCGTGGCCGTGACCGTGCTCAGCTGGCAAAGAGACGCACCTCTTCCTTGTGGTGCCGGGCATGTGCCTCGGCGAACAGATCCAGCGCCGGCGAACCCGGCGACGGAAGCTCTGACGGCGCCAAACCCGCTGACGACGCGGCGTCCAGAGCTACCGCGTGCACATCGAGTTTCGCCACGGCGGCGTTGACAGCGAAGGGATCCAGGCCCAGCAGGCGCACTGCCGCCGAAGCCGGTCCGCTCACCGCGAGGTACGCGACGGCGGTCGCCGCGTCCAGCGGTGAGCCGCCGGCGACGCCGACGAGGACGCCCAGCATGATCGGGTGATGCGGCCGCGGCGTTTCGGCGAGCATCGCGTTCAGCACCGGCGACGGCCACGCCGCCTTGCCCGCCCGCGCGGTCCCGCGCCCCTGCGCGCGCGACGCTTCCCGTTGCGCGACCGAAGGCGTTCGCGCGTCCAGCTCGAGGTCGAGCCGCTTCCAATATCCACTTTGGACATCACGCGCGGCTGCATGCGCTGCCGCGGCGGCGAAAACCGCGGCGAGCGATCCGGCCGTGCGCAGACGGCCTGAGATGAAGCCCGCCAAATCCCGGACGTCGACTATCAGGCGTCGCGCGACGGCCTCTTCCAAGCCGCCGGAATGGACGTGGCCGCCGCCGGGAAACCGGGAGTCGGCCAGAATCAATGCTGACAGGTCCATCAGAACAGGAAATAACGTTGGGCCATCGGCAATTCCGTCACCGGCTGCGGCTCGATCAGCTCGCCGTCGACGTGCACCGCGAAGCTGTCCGGCTCCACCCTGATGTCCGGCAGTGCGTCGTTGAGCACCATGTCGGCCTTGGTGCGCCGCCGCATGTTCGACACGGGCACCAGCGGCCGCGCGATGCCGAACCGTTCGCGGACACCGGCGTCGACCGCCTCCGGCGCGACGAAGTGGAACGACGAGGCGGCCGCCACCACGGGCGAGGCACCGAACATCGGCCGCGCGAGCACGGGCTGCGGAGTCGGGATGGACGCGTTCGCGTCACCCATCGCGGCCCAGGCGATGAACCCGCCTTTGAGCACGACATGCGGGCGAACACCGAAGAATTTCGGTTCCCACAAGACAAGATCCGCGAGCTTGCCGATCTCTACCGAGCCGATCTCGGCCTCCATGCCGTGCGCGATGGCCGGATTGATCGTGTACTTCGCGACGTAGCGGCGGGCACGCAGGTTGTCGGCCCTGCCGTCGCCGGGCAGTGTGCCGCGACGGCGTTTCATCACGTGCGCGGTCTGCCAGGTCCTGATGATGACCTCGCCGATCCGGCCCATCGCCTGCGAATCCGAGCTCATCATCGAGATCGCGCCGATGTCGTGCAGCACGTCCTCGGCGGCGATCGTGGTCGGCCGGATCCGGCTCTCCGCGAACGCCAGGTCTTCCGGCACGGACGGGTTCAGGTGATGGCAAACCACGAGCATGTCGAGGTGCTCGTCCAAGGTGTTGGCCGTGTGCGGGCGCGTCGGGTTCGTCGACGACGGGAGCACGTTCGCAAGCCCGGCGACGCGGATGATGTCCGGCGCGTGCCCGCCACCGGCGCCCTCGGTGTGGTACGCGTTGATCGAACGCCCGGCGATGGCGTCCACAGTGGACTCCAAGAACCCGGCTTCGTTGAGCGTGTCGGTGTGGATGGCGACCTGGACGCCGGACTCGTCGGCCACGGTCAGGCAAGCGTCGATCGCGGCAGGCGTCGTGCCCCAGTCCTCGTGCAGCTTGAATCCGCCCGCGCCGGCCGCGAGCTGCTCGCGCAGCGCCTCGTGCCGGACGGTGTTTCCCTTACCCAGCAACAAGACATTGATCGGGTACGCGTCCATCGCCTGCAGCATGCGCCCGAGGTTCCAGGCACCCGGCGTGATCGTGGTGGCCTTGGTGCCCTCGTTGGGCCCGGTGCCGCCACCGACCAGCGTCGTCAGCCCGGACGCCAGCGCGGTGTCCACCAGCTGCGGGCAGATGAAGTGGACGTGACAGTCGATTCCGCCCGCGGTGAGGATCTTTCCGTTGCCGGACAAGATCTCCGTGGACGGCCCGATGACCAGCGCCGGGTCGACCCCGTCCATCGTGTCCGGGTTGCCCGCCTTGCCGATGCCGACGATGCGGCCGTCGCGCACGCCGACGTCGGCCTTGACGATCCCCCAGTGGTCGAGGATGACAACGCCGGTGATGACGAGGTCCGGCGCGCCTTCCGCGCGGGTGGCCATGCCCTGGCCCATCGACTCGCGGATGACCTTGCCGCCGCCGAAGAGCACCTCGTCGCCGCTGCCGGCGCCCATGCTGCGGTCCTCGGTGACCTCGATCAGCAGATCGGTGTCGGCGAGGCGGATCCGGTCGCCGACGGTCGGGCCGAACAGCTCGACGTAGCGCTCGCGGTCGATATGCGTCAAGACGGCTCCCTACGCAACCCCGGAACCTTCCGGCTCCCGGCCAGCGGAACAAGGTCGACTTCCCGTTCGACGCCCGGCTCGAACCGGACCGAGGTGCCCGCGGGCACGTCCAGCCGGTGCCCGCGCGCGGCGTCGCGGTCGAATTCGAGGCCGGGGTTGACCGACGCGAAGTGGAAATGCGAACCGACCTGCACGGGCCGGTCGCCGAGGTTGCGCACGAGCAGCCGCACCCGGGGGCGGCCGGGGTTCAGCTCGACCGGCTCGTCGCCGGGAATGATCTCTCCTGGGCGCATCGCCAGCTCGCTCCTAGACGATCGGGTCATGCACGGTGACGAGCTTGGTGCCGTCCGGGAAAGTGGCCTCGACCTGCACCGAGTCGATCATTTCCGGGATTCCGGACTGCACCTGCGCACGCGAGAGCACGCTGCGGCCACTGGAGACGAGCTCGCTGACCGTCCTGCCGTCGCGGGCGCCTTCGAGCACATGGTCGGTGATCAACGCGACCGACTCCGGGTAGTTGAGCAGCACCCCGCGCTCCAGCCGCTTGCGCGCGACGTCGGCCGCGACGTGGACGAGCAGCTTGTCCCGCTCCTGAGGGCTCAGATGCATGGCGCATGTGTATCACCCGCCGGGGCAGCGCGCCCCTGGATGAAACACAGGATTTACGTGTCACACGCCGCCTGGACTGAATCGTTCTCGTAATCGTGACACAAACCACCCATTCTTTTGATTGCTACCGGCCGGTTCGAGGAGCAAGGTTGCTCCAAACCGTGCGATGAGGCGCGCTTTGCGTGTGGCCCGTCAGCGTGGGAAACACAGTGCCCGATAAAGATGCCGGGGAACGCGCATTGAAAGGTCAACGGATAGTGACTACGTCAGCGCCCGTATCTACGAAGACCGCGTCTACAGACGAGGTCGACGACGGATTCCGTCCAGGTCTCGAAGGGGTCATCGCCTTCCGCACCGAGATCGCCGAGCCCGACCGTGATGGTGGCGCGCTGCGCTACCGCGGGGTCGACATCGAAGACCTCGCAGGCAAGGTGAGCTTCGGAGATGTCTGGGGTCTTCTGGTCGACAGCCGGTTCGGCCACGGCCTGCCGCCCGCCGAGCCGTTCCCGCTGCCGGTGCACACCGGTGACGTGCGGGTCGACGTCCAGGCCGCGCTCGCCATGCTGGCGCCGATCTGGGGCTACCGCCCCCTGCTCGACATCACCGACGAAGAGGCCCGCGACCAGCTCGCGCGCGCCTCGGTCATGGCGCTGTCGTACGTCGCGCAGTCGGCGCGCGGCATCGGCCAGCCCGCGGTGCCGCAGTCGCGGGTCGACGAGGCCCACTCGATCACCGAGCGCTTCATGATCCGCTGGCGCGGCGAGCCGGACCCGGCCCACGTCAAGGCCATCGACGCCTACTGGGTCTCGGCGGCCGAGCACGGCCTGAACGCGTCGACGTTCACCGCCCGTGTCATCGCCTCGACCGGCGCGGACGTCGCGGCCGCCATGTCCGGCGCGATCGGCGCCATGTCGGGCCCGCTCCACGGCGGCGCGCCGGCACGCGTGCTGCCGATGATCGAAGAGGTCGAGCGGACCGGTGACGCCGCAGGTCTGGTCAAGGGCATCCTCGACCGCAAGGACCGCCTGATGGGCTTCGGCCACCGCGTCTACCGCGCGGAGGACCCGCGCGCCCGCGTGCTGCGCCGCACCTGCCGCGAGCTGAACGCGACCCGCTACGAAGCGGCCGCCGCGCTCGAGCAGGCCGCGCTGGCCGAGCTGCGTGAGCGTCGCCCCGATCACCCGATCGAGACGAACGTCGAGTTCTGGGCCGCGGTCATCCTCGACTTCGCCGAGGTCCCGCCGCACATGATGCCCGCGATGTTCAGCTCCGCCCGTACCGCGGGCTGGGCGGCGCACATCCTGGAGCAGAAGCGGACCGGCCGCCTCGTGCGCCCGTCGGCCAAGTACGTCGGCCCCGGGCCCCGCAAGCCCGAGGACGTCGAGGGCTGGGACCTGGTCCCCCACGCCTGAGGTTCGTGAAACCCCGAATGTGGCTTTCGTCAGGTCTCATCTGACGAAAGCCACATTCGGGGTCTTGGCAGGTCCCCAATGCGTCTTTCGGTCCCCACCAAGGACCGAGCGACGCATTGGGGTTTTTCGACCCGTGAGCTGGGGTTTCAGGGGGCGGCGGGTGCGGCGGCCAGGCGGGCCTGGGTTACCGCCATCATCGCGACCAGCTGGTCGACCAGCCATTCGTCGAGGCCTTCGCGGGGGACCTTGTCCTCCTGGAGCCAGGCCAGCAGGGTGCCCTCGACGACCGCGGTCCAGCAGCGCAGCGTGAGCAGGAGCAGCGGGGTGGGTTCGTCGATCTCGATCGCCTCGAGGATCAGCTCGACCGCGCGGTTGCGGACCTGGTCGACCACGGCGTCGGTTTCGGACGTGGCGATGACCGAGCCGCCGCGCAGGAGCGCGATGTAGCCCGCGCGGTAGTTGCCCGCGACCGAGATCAGCCCGCGCACGGCCGCGCGCAGCCGGTCCAGCGGCGGGCCGTCGTCGAGGTGCGCGAGGCCGTCGATCAGGCCGTCCGTGACCGTGCGCAGTGCTTCGATCTGCAGTTCACGCAGGCTGGAGAAGTAGCGGTAGAACAGCGGCCGCGAGACGTCCGCGCGCGAGACGATGTCGTCGACCGTGACCAGCTCGGGCGCGCGGCTGCTGAACAGGTCGAGTGCGGCGGCGATCAGGTCGTCTCGGCGGGCTTGCGGGGTCATCCGGCGGGGCTTGCGTGTCACGGGGTGACGTCCAGCTTCGCGATTCCGCGCAGCACGCCGGGAGTGAGCCGGGAGAACACCAAGGCGAGCTTGGCTTCCGGGGTCGACGGCGCGATCGCCTTGTCCTTCGAGACGGCCTTGAGGATGTCACGCGCGACCTTTTCCGGCCCGAAGCCGCGCCGCGCGTACAGCCCGGTGCTGGCCTTCTGGCGGCGGTGCTCCTCGTCGGGGTTGACGCCGACGAAGCGCGTCGTGTTCGTGATGTTCGTGGCCACGATGCCGGGGCAGACCGCGGTGACGCCGATCTTGTCGGCGGCGAGTTCGGCACGCAGGCAGACGCTCAACGTCAGCACGGCGGATTTCGTTGTGGCGTAAGCGGAAAGGATCTTCGACGGCAGGTACGCCGCGGCCGAGGCGAGGTTGACGATCTGGCCGCCTTCACCGCGCTCGCGCATCTGCTCGGCGAACACCCGGCAGCCGTGGATGACGCCCCACAGGTTGACGTCGATGACGCGTTCCCAGTCGGCGACCGAGGTGTCCAGGAACGGGCCCGACACGCCGATGCCCGCGTTGTTGATGACGATGTCCGGTACGCCGTGCTCGTCGCGGACCTGCTTGGCGAACTGTCCCATCGCGTCCGCGTCCGCGGAGTCCACTGTGTACTCGGCGGCGGTGACTCCCTTGGCACGCAACGAGGAGACCGTCTCCGCGGCGGCGCCGGAGTTGATGTCGGTGATGACGACGTCGGCGCCGGAGTCCGCGAAAGCGAGCGCGGTCGCACGGCCGATGCCGCTGCCGCCACCGGTGATCACCACCAGCTGGTCGGCGAATTTCTTGCGGCGGTTGACCTTCGCGCGGCGCAGCGCGCGCGACTCCTCGCCGCCTTCCACGAAATCGACCAGTTCCGCGGCCGCCTCGGCGACGAGAACCGGCTTGGCGCGGGCGATCCAGTGCCTGCCGACGACCCGCCTGATCCGCAGATCGGGCACCCACTTGGCGATCTCGGTCTGCATCGGGGCGGACACGTACGGGTCGCCGGTCGGCGCGAGCACCTGGACCGGGATGTGCACCTGCTTCGGCTCCGGCCGCCCGAGCCGCGTGAAGATGTTGGCGCGGTACAGCTTGATCCCGTGCACGCCGTCCGAGACCTCGGGATCGGCCAGCTCGGGCTCGACGATCTTGAACAGCCGCCGCATGATCCCGAGCCGCCAGAACAGCTGTGGCACCACCGGGATGTGGAAGAACAGGATGTACGTCGAATGCAGGAACTGGTTCAGCGCGTGCCACAGCCGTCGCGGCGTCGGCCTGCGCAGCTGATCGCGGAACCAGGCGCCGACGTAGTCCAGGTCAGGCCCCGAGATCGAGGTGAACGACGCGATCCTCGGGTCGCCGCCGGTGACGGCGTGCCAAGCCTGGATCGAGCCCCAGTCGTGCGCGAGCAGGTGGAACCGCCCGCCGGGCGCGACCGCTTCGGCGACGGCGAAGACGTCCCGGGACAGCTGGCCCAACTTGTAGGACTCGCGACCCCGCGGTTTGTCCGAAAGGCCCGCGCCGCGCACGTCGTACACGACGACGCGGAACCGGCTCGACAGCTCGGCCACCACCCCGTCCCACAGTGAGCCGTTGTCCGGATAGCCGTGCACACAGATCACTGTGGGTGCGTCCTCCGGGCCCGTCACGCGGACCGAAAGACGCACGCCGTCGCTGGCCGTCACCCACGTATGAGACATCCTGTCATGTTAGACAAGTTGTCAACAGTTAGAAATCCTTCGCCTGGTTGTTCGTCCCCGGTTTCACCTCGTTGGCCGATTTCGGGTCGGCCTCAGGCATGCCTTGACCAGGTTTTTCCGAGTTTTCCGGGGTTTTCGAATGTTCCACGGGAAACTTCGCAACCCCGACACGCCGTATCGCGCCAGAAACCAAGATCGATCCGAGTAAAAGCACGCCCGCCGCACCCCAGCACGCGACCCGCCAGCCGCCGCCCGTGTCGTACAACTGGCCCGCCGCGAACGTCCCGATCGTCGCTCCGAGTAACGTCGCGCTCTCGTAAACGCCCATCGCGCGCCCCAGGCTGAGCCCGGCCGCTTCGGCCACGATCGACTGTTCGACCGGCATCGCCGCGGCGAACGCGGCCGCCGACAGGATCCACAGCACCGTGATCACCTTCGGGTCCGGCGCGAACGAGAGCCCGACCGCGAACGCCGCGCTGGCGAGCATCGCCAGCGCGAGCATGAGCGGACGGCCGATCCGGCGAACGGCCTTGTGCAGCACGTCCGGGAGCAGGCTGTAGACGATGAACCCCGGCAGGAACACGGCCGCGATCTGCCCCAGGTTCAGGTGATGCCCGCGCTGCAGATGCATCAGGAGCAGCAACGCGATCCCGGCCTCGACCATCGCGGTGATCGCCACCAGCACCAGCATCGGCCGGAGCCGTTTCCCCAGCTGGCGCAGCTTCGGCGCGTTTTCGACGACCTGGTTCTCGCCGATCCGCACCAGCATCACCACGGCCGCGACCAGGCACGCGGCCGCCCCGAGCCAGAACACGCCGCGGTAGCCGATCTGGTTGACCAGGATCATCGCCGCGACGAACGCGATCCAGGTGCCGCCGCCCTCGGCGGCGAAGAGCTTGCTGAACGCACCGCTGTCGTCCAGTAGCCCTTCGCCGACCCGGGCCCGCAGCGCCACCCAGAACAACGCGCCGCCCGCGCCCCCGAGCACGGCCGCCGCGTACGCGAGCCCGATTCCCGGCGTCACCGCGTAGCCCACAAAGGACAGTCCATAAAGGACAGCGCCGAACGCGGCGACCAGGCCCCTGTCATGCCGGTCCGCGAGATGACCGGCGAGTGGCCGTACCAGGAACGAGACCAGCGTCTCCAGCGCGGTCAGCGCGCCGACCTCCCCGGCCGACGCGCCGAGCTGACTGCCCACCCAGAGCGGCAGGAAGAAGTCGAGTACCTCCACCGGCCCTTTGGTCAGCATCGCCGCGAGTTCGTTCTGCTCACTGCGTTTCAATGGCTCCCCCATGCCTGACCACGGTAAGGGCGGCACGCGGCGCGGTCGTCCTTCTTTAGGAGGACTGTCCATCGTTCGGTTGACAACCAGGTTCAACCGCGCGGACGTCCCGCGAACGCACCTTCCCGACGGAAGCTTGTCCCATGACAGCAGCAGTGACAGTGCGCGGACTGCGCAAGGAGTATCCCGGCCACGTCGCGGTGGACGGCCTGGATCTCGACATCCACCGCGGCGAGGTGTTCGCGCTGCTCGGGCCCAACGGCGCCGGCAAGACGACGACCGTCGAGATCCTCGAAGGGCACCGGGACCGCACCGCGGGCGACGCGCTCGTGCTGGGCGAGGACCCCGGCAAGGCCGGCCGCGCCTGGCGCGCCAAGCTCGGCATCGTGCTGCAGACGGCCAATGACGCCGCCGAGCTCACCGTCGCCGAGACGGTCCGCCATTTCGCCAGGTACTACGCCGATGCCAGTGACCCCGACGAGGTGATCGAGAAGGTCGGGCTGACCGCGAAGGCCAAGAGCCGCGTCAAAACGCTCTCGGGCGGGCAGCGCAGGCGGGTCGACGTCGCGCTCGGCATCATCGGCCGCCCGGAGCTGCTCTTCCTCGACGAGCCGACCACCGGGTTCGACCCCGAAGCCCGCCGCCGGTTCTGGGGTCTCATCTCCGGGCTCGCCGCGGAGGGCACCACCATCCTGCTCACCACCCATTACCTCGACGAGGCCGAGGCGCTCGCCGACCGGGTGGCGGTCATCGCACGCGGCCGCATCGTCGCCGAAGGCACCCCGCAGAACCTGGGCGGGCGCGAGAAGGCCGAGGCCGTCGTGAGCTGGACCGACGCCAACGGCACGCGCTCGGAGCACACGAACTTCCCCACCAAGCTCATCAATCAGCTCTCTGCCGGGGGTAGGGAGCTGGCCGAACTCACGGTCACCCGGCCCAGCCTGGAGGACATCTACCTTGATCTGATCGGAGAACGCGCATGACCACGCTGGCACTGCCCGGCACCCTCACCGTCGGGCTGATCCGCGGCGGCGCGGAGCTCAAGGAGTTCTTCCGCCACAAGGAACAGGTGATCTTCACCTTCGCCATGCCGTCGTTCATCATGATCCTGCTCGGCTCGATGCTGAACGGCGACATCGGCGGCGGCGTCACCTCCGGCACGGTGCTCGCGGCGGGGATGATCGGCTCCGGCATCATCTCGACCTCGTTCAACAGCATCGGGATCGGATTGGCGGGTGACCGCGAGGACGGCACGCTGAAACGCCTGCGCGGCACGCCGATGCCCGCCGCGTCGTTCTTCCTCGGCAAGATCGTGCTGGTCGCGGTGTCGAGCCTGGCGCAGGCGCTGCTGATGATCGTGGTCGGCACGCTGCTGTTCGACCTGACGCTGCCCACCGACCCGATGAAGTGGCTGACGCTCGCCTGGGTGTTCCTGCTCGGGATCACCTCGTGCACGCTGCTCGGGATCACCATCGGCTCGCTGGTGAAGTCGGTCAGCGGCGCGGTCGCGGTGATGAACCTGGTCTTCATCTCGCTGCAGTTCGTGTCGGGGGTGTTCGTCACGCCGATCACGCACCTGCCGAAGGTTATGGTCGACATCGCGTCGTTCTTCCCGGTGAAGTGGATCTGCCAGGGCTTCCGGTCGGTCTTCCTGCCGGACAGCGCTGTCATCAACGAAATGGCTGGCTCATGGGAACTCCCTCGGATCGCACTGGTGCTTGGCAGCTGGGTCGTCGCCGGGCTGCTGCTGGCGAGGCTGAGCTTCCGGTGGACGAACACCGGCAGGTAGACATCTGGGATCGCTGGTACTGGATCTGGGAGTCCTACTTCGCGGTCGCCTACCTGGCCACCATCGCGCTGATCCTGCTCAACGACACCAGCGACACCGCCGCCAAGCTGGCCAGCTCGGCGGCGGTCACCGGCATCCTGGTCGCGTACCTGCTGCTGGGCAGGCGGTCGGTGCGCGATCACGACGCGGGCAAGCAGGGCTACCTGTTCGGTGTGATCGTGCTGGTGCTGTTCCTGATCGCGGTGCTCTCGTGCTCGACGACGGGCTACGCGTTGTTCGCCATCTGCCCGATGGCGTTCATGACGCAGCCGGTCGGGATGGCGTCGGCGCTGACCGGGCTGCTGGTGCTCACCCCGGTGGTATCGGTGGTGGTGCACAACGGTTTCGGCGATCCGGCACTCGGCACGCTGCTGCCGATGAGCGCGCTGATGATCGTGTTCGGGGTGTTCATCGGGCGCTGGATCACCAAGGTCATCGAGCAGAGCAAGGAACGTGCCGGGCTGATCGAAAGGCTCGAGGCCAGCCAGGCGGAGGTCTCGCGGCTTTCGCATGAGGCCGGGACGGCGGCGGAGCGGGAACGTCTCGCTCGGGAGATCCACGACACGCTCGCGCAGGGCTTCACCAGCATCGTCACGCTCACCCAGGCCATCGAGTCCGAAATGGACACCGATCCGGCCGCGGCGAAACGGCATCTGGCGCTGGCGGCCCGTACCGCACGGGAGAACCTCGCCGAGGCGCGGGCGATGGTCGCGGCACTGACCCCGTCCGCGCTCGCCGCCGGGACGCTGGAAGACGCGATCCGGCGGCAGGCCGAGCGGCTCGGCGAGGAGTCGGCGCTGCGCGTGAACTGCGTGATCTCGTCGCTGCCGCCGCTCGGGACGGCCGCCGAGGTGGTCGTCCTGCGTGCGGCGCAGGAGGCGTTGACCAATATCGTCAAGCACGCCCGCGCGTCCACAGTGGAGCTGCGACTGGCCGCGTCCGACGGCGTGGTGCGGCTTATGGTGACCGACGACGGCACCGGGTTCGCCACCGGCGAGCCGCCGGACGGTTTCGGGCTGCGCGGGATGCGGGCGCGCGCGGAGCAGGTCGGCGGGTCGCTGACCATCCGAAGTGGACGTTCCGATGGGACGACCGTGACACTGGAGGTACCGGCGTGATCACCGTGATGCTGGTGGACGACCACCCGGTCGTGCGCGAGGGGCTGCGCGGGATGCTGGAGGCCGAGCCGGACCTGACCGTGGTCGGCGAGGCGGGTTCCGGCGACGAGGCGGTCGCGCTGACCAGGGTCAAGCAGCCGGACGTGATCCTGATGGACCTGCGGATGCCCGGTCTCGACGGCGTCGGCGCGACGCGCAAGATACTGGCCGAGTCCCCGGGTCAGCGGGTCGTGGTGCTGACGACGTACGAAAGCGACGCCGACATCCTGCGTGCGGTCGAAGCGGGCGCTGCGGGCTACCTGTTGAAGGACGCGTCGCGCACGGAGCTCGCGGACGCGATCCGCGCGGCCTCGCGGGGCGAGACCGTGCTGGCGCCGTCGGTGGCGGGGAAGCTGGTCAACCGGGTACGCAATCCGGCGCCGCAACCGTTGTCCGCGCGGGAGATCGAGGTGCTGCGGCTGGTGTCGAAGGGCAGCACGAACGCCGACATCGGGCGGGCGCTGCACATCAGCGAGGCGACGGTGAAAACGCACCTGCTGCGCGTTTTCGCGAAACTCGACGTGTCCGATCGGACCGCCGCCGTGATGGCCGCGATGAACGCGGGGGTTCTTTGAGCGAAGCGCGGCGCCGCACGACAGAATGGCCGCCATGCTGCCTACCACCGAGCTAGCGCTGCTTCGCCGGATCGCCACGGAGCAGGCGATGCGCCGGGTACCGTCCTTGGTCGCCGCCGTCGTCCGCGATGGGGAAATCGCCTGGTCAGGCGCGCGTGGGCGGGTCGACGGCCAGACGCCGGGCGACGACACGCAGTACCGGCTCGGCTCGATCACCAAGTCGATCGTGGCCGCGGTCGTGATGCGCCTGCGTGACGAAGGCAAGCTCGACCTGAACGACCCGCTCGACAAGCACGTCGCGGGCACGTCGTTCGGCTCGTCGACGATCGGCCAGCTGCTCTCGCACACGGCGGGTCTCACGGCGGAGTCGCCGGGGCTGTGGTGGGAGCGCACGGTCGGCGACGACTGGAAGGCACTCGAGACGAGTCTCGCGACCGACTCGCTGAAGCACCGTCCCGGCGCCCGCTTCCACTACTCGAACGTCGGCTACGGCGTGCTCGGCGAGGTCATCGCGCGGCACCGCGGCACCGGCTGGTTCGACGCGGTCCGCGACGAGGTACTGACACCGCTCGGCATGACCCGCACGACGCCTTCACCCGAAGCGCCGTTCGCGCCCGGCCTGGCCGTGCACCCGTTCGCGGACATGGTGCTCCCCGAGCCGTCGCACGACGCCGGCGCGATGGCGCCCGCCGGTCAGCTGTGGTCGACCATCAACGACCTCGCGCGCTGGACCACGTTCGTCGGCGGGCACACCGGCGGCGTGCTGCGAGCGGAGACCGTCGCCGAGATGCGCGACATGGTCACCGTCGACGACGGCGACATCTGGACGAGCGGCTACGGACTGGGCATGCAGCTCGTCCGCACGCAGGGCCGGGCGCTGGCCGGGCACACCGGCTCGATGCCGGGCTTCCTGGCCTGCTCGCTCATCGACCCGGCGACCCAGACCGGCGCGCTGGTCATGGCGAACACGACCGCGGGCGTGGCCTTGGTCCAGCTCGCGATCGACCTGATCAACCTGACCGAGGAACACGAACCCCGCTTCCCCGCCGAGTGGATTCCGTCCATTGTGGACTCCCGGGCGCTGGCGCTGACGGGGTTGTGGCACTGGGGACCGACGGCGTACCACCTGCGCATGCTGCCCGACGGCTGCTTCAGCCTCGCACCGGCCGAGGGCTCCGGTCGGGCTTCGCGGTTCCGCCCTGTGTCGGACGATGTCTGGCTGGGCCTGGACGGCTACTACGCGGGCGAGACGCTGACCGTCGGGCGCGACGCTTCCGGTGAGGCCCGGAGCTTGGACCTGGCGACGTTCATCTTCTCGCGCACGCCTTATGCCTTGGACGCCCCCATCCCAGGCGGGGTGGACCCCGACGGATGGCGGGCCTGAGCTTGGGTTGGTCGTTGTGAACGCCTCGTTCACAACGTTGAGCGTTGTGAACGAGGCGTTCACACGGGTTCGAGCGGTTTGGCTGCCCGAAATGAGGGGTTTGCGAGGTGCTCGGGCGGGGCTTCGTCCGCCCGGCTCGGTGGCGAGTTGGATTTGCGTCGCCAAACGAGGGTCTTCTGACCGAATTGCCCGGTTCGCCTGTCGCAAAGCCCACTCGCCAGGCGCGGATTTCTGGCGAGCCGGGGTTTTCGAGGTCCCGAACAGGCCCGAAAAACCGACCGGTCACAGCCTTGCCCAGCGATACCCAGGGCACCCAATAAACCCGGCCTGAGCTGGGCTTTTACTCGCTATCCACACCTCGCCGCCCCTGTGGACAACCAGGCTTCCGCCGGGGTTCGAGCGCCTGGGCCCGATAAGATCGATGTGGGGCCGGCCCCCTGGGAGTGGCGGGGGATGGGAACTGGCGGGCGCGCCGGGAAATCCCACATCGTGAGCGTGGGTCGGGTTGGCCGGAATCGCGTGGACGGGGCCTGAGAGACTGCCAGCATGACCGATGCAGCTGAGGTGACCATCCCCGCAGAACTCAAGCCTGCCGACGGACGGTTCGGCTGCGGACCCTCCAAGGTCCGCGAGTCGCAACTGGCCAACCTGGCGAAATCCGGGGCGGAGTACCTCGGCACGTCCCATCGCCAGAAGCCGGTGAAGTCGCTCGTCGGCCGGGTTCGCGCTGGGCTGACCGAGTTGTTCGGGCTCCCCGACGGTTACGAGGTCATCCTCGGCAACGGCGGGACGACCGCATTCTGGGACGCCGCCGCCTTCGGGTTGATCAAGGAGCGGTCGCAGCACTTCACCTATGGCGAGTTCTCGTCGAAGTTCGCCACCGTGACCAAAGGCGCCCCGTTCCTCGCCGACCCGATCGTCGTCAAGTCCGACCCCGGCACCGCGCCGGAGATCGCCTTCCAGCCCGGCGTCGACCTGGTCGGCTGGGCGCACAACGAGACCTCGACCGGTGTCGCGGTGCCGGTGAAGCGGCCCGAGGGCAGCGAAGGCGCGCTCGTCGCGATCGACGCCACGAGTGGCGCGGGCGGGCTCCCTGTCAAGGCCGAGGACTTCGACGTCTACTACTTCGCGCCGCAGAAGTCGTTCGCCTCCGACGGTGGCCTCTGGATCTCGCTGGCCTCGCCTGCGGCCGTCGAGCGCATCGGCGAGATCGGCGCGAGCGACCGCTGGATCCCCGAGTTCCTGTCGCTGACCACCGCGCTCGACAACTCGCGCAAGGACCAGACGTACAACACGCCCGCGGTGGCGACGCTGTTCATGCTGGCCGACCAGATCGAGTGGATGCTCGGCAACGGCGGTCTCGAGTGGACGACCGCGCGCACCAAGGACTCCTCGAGCCGTCTCTACGAGTGGGCCGAGAAGACCGACTACACCACGCCGTTCGTGGCCGACCCGGCACTGCGCTCGCAGGTCGTCGGCACGATCGACTTCGCCGATGAGGTCGACGCGTCCGCCGTGGCGAAGGTGTTGCGCGCCAACGGGATCGTCGACACCGAGCCGTACCGGAAGCTGGGCCGCAACCAGCTACGCGTCGGCCTGTTCCCGGCCATCGACCCTGACGACATCACGCTGCTCACCCAGAGCATCGAGTTCGTGGTCGACAAGCTGAGCTGATCCGGACCGGCGTGCTGCTGCCCAGGCGATGACCCCGAGCATCAGCACGCCGGCGATCGTGTACGCCTCGGCTCCGATGCGAGCACCCGCCGACAGCGCGGGGAACGGCATCAGCCACGGCAGATAGCTCACGAACAGCAGGGCGTTGAGCCCGGCGAACACCAGCAAACCGTTGCCGAGCAAGCGGTCCGATTCCCGCCACCGCAAGCCCAGCGCACCCAGCAGCACCACCGCGGGCGCGCACCAGACCCAGTGGTGCGTCCACGAGACCGGCGAGACGAGCAGTCCGCCGACCGCGCACGCGACCAGCGCCAGCGGCACCTGACCGGCCCGCAGCGCCGCCCTGATCGCGAAGATCGTCAGCGCCAGCAGCACCAGCACCCCGAGCACCCACAGCAGCGAGCCCGAATATCCGGCGCGCGCCAGCAGGCCGCGCAGCGACTGGTTGCCGACGTACCAGAGATCGCCGATCCGGCTGGTCGCCAGCATCAGGTGCAGCCAGAACCGCTCGGACGCCGACGGCAGCACCGCCCACATCACCGCGGCCACGCCCGCGAACGTGCCGACGCAGCGTCCCAGTGATCGGTAATCCTTGCGCAGCAAGAAGAACAGGCAGAACACCAGCGGGGTCAGCTTGATCGCGGCGACCAGGCCGACCAGCACCCCGCGCGGCCAGCGACGCCACGGGACCAGCACGTCGACGACCACGGCGAGCATCAGCAGGATGTTGATCTGACCGTAGTTGAGCGTCGCGAGCACCGGCTCGACCAGCGTCGCGCTCAACTGGACCGCGAGTGACACGTAAGCCGCGGTACGCCGCCGCACACCGGTCTTGACCAGGCAGAGGAACGCCACCAGGCCCAAGCCGAGCAGTGAAAGCACGTTCAACACGACGAGCACGGCCTTCACCGGCGCGATCGTCCCGGCGAGGAACAGCACGGCCGCGAACGGCGTGTAGGTGAACGGCAGCGAGATGTTCTGCGTGGTCGCGACCATTCCCTCGTACGGGGTGCCGCTTTCCGCGAGCTTGCGCGCGCCGCCGACGTAAACCTCGAGATCGAGCCCCGGGAAGCCCCTGAGCAGGAACACCGCGACGATGACCGCCACTTCCAAGGCGAGCAGCGCCCCCAGGGTCTTCTTCGACATATGGCCATCCAACACGACGACCGGCTCCCCTGATCACCAGGGCTTTAGCGACAAGTCGCCTCGAAAGAATTCTCGCAAAGAGTTGAACCGTTCAAGGAAACGCTGCGTGTGAAGGGCGTCGGGCACCGCGAACGGCGCGGTGCCCCGCTCTCCGAAGAGGTAACCCATGCGCAAGATCCTGCTCTCCGCTGTCGCCGTCTCACTCGGAATCGCCGCGGGCACCGGCATCGCGTTCGCGCACGACGACCACCCCATGCCCGCGCCGGGCCCGGTGGACACCAGCGGAACCCCGGTCTTCCTCGCCGCCGAGCTGACCGGCAAGAACGAAATTCCGGTGCCAGGCGGGCCCCAGGTCGGTGATCCGGACGGCAAGGCGGTCCAGGTCATCAGAATCCAGGGCGATCAGGTGTCGTTCGGCATCAAATGGAAGAACATCGGCGCGCCGACCGCAGGCCACATCCACCAGGGTGACGCGAAGTCGAACGGCCCGGTCAAGGTCGGTTTCTTCGCCACCGCGCTGCCGGCCACGCTCAGCGCGGTGACCGGCAAGGTGACCGTCGACGACAAGGTGCTGCTCGACGCGCTCAAGGCCAACCCCGGCAACTTCTACGCGAACCTGCACACGGCCGAGTTCCCCGGTGGCGCCGTGCGCGGCCAGTTCAAGAAGATCGACAAGCCGGTCGACCTCAACCGCGTGCTGCACGCCGGCGACCTGAGCTCGCTCGCGAGCGGTGACCAGGAAGTCCAGGTCCCCGGCGGACCGGCGGCGGGCGACCCCGACGGCTCCGCGACGTCGTTCGTGTCCGCGAAGCACGGTGAAGTCGACTTCTCGTTCGCCTTCGCCAACATCGGCGCGCCCACGCTCGGTCACATCCACCAGGGCGCGGCGGGCGTCAACGGCGCGGTCGTGGTGCCGTTGTTCACCGCCGACGGCGGGCTTCCGGCTTCGATCAACGGCATCGCGGGCACGGCCACGAAGGTTCCCGGCGACATCGTCCGCAAGCTGAACAACAACCCCGGCGAGTTCTACACCAACCTGCACACCGCCGCGCTGCCCGCGGGCGCGGTGCGTGGCCAGCTCTTCGACACCTCGGAGACCAACCGCTGGTAAGGACTCGTGAGTGTTCCCGACGGTTATTGGGCGGAAGGGCAAAGGTGTCACGTCGCGCTGGCGACCTTGGCCCGCTTCAGCCCTGGCCACGAAAGAGTGACTGTGGAGGGTTTGCGGCGTTAGGCGACGCAAACCCTCCACACCGGGGCTTGGTGTGTGGGTTTTGCGTCGCCTAACGCCCCAAAACCCACACACCCCAGCCGATCGGAGTCGTGCATGCTCGCGATGGAGAGCCTAGCCCCGGACGGGGTCTGCGGTGACGGTTGCGGGCGAGTGGCAACTCTGCTCCGTTAGATGCACCAGACTTACCACTCGCGGACCCCCTCGTGAAGCGAGGGGGCCCCCGAGTGCGTACTACGCACCCAACGGCCCCCTCACCTCAAGCCCGCCCGAGGCTTACGGGCACCCCGCCGGACTTGGTAAAGGAATCCCTCACCAGCCAGCCACATTCGCCTTTCCGCACAATAGAACCGTCGGGAACACTCACGACCCTCAGCAGCAGCCTTGCTTTGCCAGGCGGGCGAACGTGGCGGAGCGCGCCGAGGCGGGCGGCTGCGAGGCTGCCGCTTCGACGTCCGCGAGCAGCTTTTCCCGCTGGGCGCGGTCGATCACCCGGCCACGGGTCACCACCGCGTGGATCTTCTGGGTGTTGCGGATGTCGTCGAGCGGGTTGGCGTCGAGCACCACCAGATCGGCGAACTTGCCCGCGGTGACGGTGCCGGTGCTGTGCTCCAGCCCGAGGAACCTGGCCGCCTCGCTGGTGACCGCGCGCAGTGAGTCCATCGGGCTGAGCCCGGCGTCGACCATCAGGCCGAGCTCATCGTGCAGGCTGAAACCCGGGAAACAGTAGGGATTGAGGCTGTCCGTGCCGCCGATGATCCCGACGCCCGCCTCGTGCATCGCGCCGACCATCTCGATCCTCGAGGCGAGGTAGACGCTCTGCTCCTGGATCTCTTGGGGCGTTTTCGGCGCGAACAGCTGGATCCGGTCCGCCCAGTGGGCCTTCAGGTCAGCCGGGATGTACTTCAGCCGGGGGTCATGGATGTAGGTGTCCGCCGGCATCGAGATCACCCTGTTCACCACCAGCGTCGGCGACTGCCATGTCCCGTTGCGGACGAACTGCGCGAAGAGCCGGTCGGCCTTCGGCTTGCTGTACTCCAGCATCGCCTGCCGCTCGAGCTCTCGGGCAAGATTGAAGAAATCGCGAGGCGATTCCGGGTCGATCGGGGTCGCCGCCAAGCGCGCGAGGAATTCCTTTTCCTTCAGCGAAACCTGGAACGTGGTGCCGAAAAGGTGCTCGAGACTCCGCTGGCCTGCTTCACTGGCCTCTAGCACGCTCAAGCGGTACGACACGTGCCCCGCGAACGGGAGTCCTTGCCGCCGCGCCTCGTCGGCGATCGTGTAGAGCTCGTCGCGGCCGAGGTACGAGTAGACCTTGATGAACTTGGCGCCCAACGCCTTCTCGGCACGCACGAACGCGCGAGCCTCGGCCTCGTTCGAAACATGACTGACCGGCGGTTGCAGCAGCGAGACGGGACCGTCCACGATGCTGCTGCCCACCACCGCGCGCGGGCCGAGCAGCGTGCCGTTCTCGATCTGCTCGTGCGCGGCGCGGTTCTCCTCGTAGCCCCACATCTCGCGGATACCGGTGACACCGTTCGCGATGTAGAGCGGCGGGAAGATGTCCACCAGGTCCAGGCCGTGAGTGTGCATGTCCCAGAGCCCTGGGATGACGTACTTGCCCCGGCAGTCGAGCGCGCGCACACCCTCCACATCGGGCAGATCGCGATCCCGGCCGAGCCAGGCGATCCGGTCGCCGACGAGCACGATCGTCATGTCACGCCGGGGCGCCGCGCCCGAGCCGTCGATCACCGTGACCTGCTTCAAAACGGTGATTTCCGCGGCGGCGGCCCGCGCGCCCGGCGAAATCACCCCTGGCAGTGCCACTCCGGCGCTGCCCGCAGCCACCCATTTGAGAAAATCACGCCGCCCGAGCATTTTTCGGCCCTCCACAGAACCCAGCCATACGCCTGAGAGTCACCTTAGGGGAAATCTCCCCCAAGGTGACTGCCCAAAAAATGCTCAAGCGAGAGCCTGGGTCGGCGGCAGCTTGGCCGCCCGCATCGCCGGATACGCACCGGCGACGGCGCCGACGAGCGCGGCGACGCCGACCCCGCCGAGCAATGCTCCAAACGGGAGCACCGCGGGCCAGCCTTGGCTGAGCGCGTAACTCGCGGTGACCACCACCCCGACGATCACTCCACATAGGCCACCGAGTCCGGACAACAGCACCGACTCGGTGAGGAACTGCCCTCGGATCTGCCGTTTCGTAGCGCCGAGCGCACGCCGCAGCCCGATCTCGCGGCGTCGTTCGAGCACCGAGATCACCATCGTGTTCGCGACCCCGACACCGCCGACGAGCAGCGCGACCCCGCCGAGCCCGAGGAACAGCGCGTCGTAGGTGCTGTTGGTGAGTTTCTGCGCCGCCAACGCCTCTGACGGACGGCGCACCTCGACCTCGTTGGGCGCCTGCGGGCTCAGCGTCTGGCCGAGCACACTGCGCACACTGTCCACATCGGACTCGGGAGCGCGCAGGTACACCGAGCTCGGGTGCCCGTCGAAGCCGAGATACTTGATCGCGGCGTCCCAGCCGAGCAGCACCGAACGCTCCACTTCGGGCGCGAGCGGCATCGGCGAGAGGATGCCGACCACGGTGAACCACTGGTCGCCGATCCACACCTGCGGCGGGTGCTTCGGGTCGATGTGGTCGATGCCCAGCCGCTGCGCCGCGATGGAACCGAGCACGACGGCCTGGAACCCCGAGTTGGCCGCGGTCAGGAACGTGCCCTCACGCGCCTTCCCGCCGAGCACGTCGAGCAGGTCGGGCCGCGCCGCGTTGACGGTGAGGCCCGATGTCTCCCCCGCCTCGATCTTGTCGTTGCGCCGCACGGTCTTTCCGGTCTTCCCGGTGGCCGACGCCGCCGTGACCGGCGCGATGCGTTTGGCCATCGGCACGGCGCTGTCGGGAAGCTTGGCATCCTTGTCGAACAAGGTCTTGCCTGGCCCCGCGACGAGCAGGTTGGTGCCGAGCGCGGCGAGCTTGTCATGCAGCGCCTGCGCGCCGGACGCCGGGATCGCCAGCACCGCGACCATCGCCGCGACGCCGATCCCGATGCCGAGCGCGGACAGCACCGCGCGCATCGGCCGGGTGCGCATCCCGTGCGCGCCAAGGGAAACCACATCGCCGGGACCGAGCCTTGCCGGGGCAGGTGGAGCGATGGTCGCCGTCATACCGCCACCCCCATCGGTGATCCGGTGTCGAGCCGGAGCGTGCCGTCGAGCAGCTCGATCCGTCTCGGCATGCCGGCCGCGATCTCGCGGTCGTGCGTGATGATCACGATCGTGGTGCCGTCCGCGCTGAGATCGGCCAGCAGGCCGAGGATCGCCTCGCCGTTGCGGGTGTCGAGGTTGCCGGTCGGCTCGTCGGCCAGCAGGATCGCGGGCTCGTTGACCACCGCGCGGGCGATCGCGACGCGCTGGCGTTCACCACCGGACAGCTCGCCGGGGAAGTGCCCGGCGCGATGGCCGAGCCCCACCCGGTCGAGCGCGGCCAGCGCGAGCGGGCGCCGTTTTCGTTTCGGCACACCGGCGTAGAGCAGCCCCTGCGCGACGTTGTCGACCGCACTCACCCCGTCGCTGAGAAAGAACTGCTGGAACACGAACCCGATCCAGCGTGACCGCAACGCCGAAATGCTGCGGTCCGAAAGCTTCGCGACGTCGTTGCCGCGCAGTTCGATCCGGCCGGACGACGGCTTGTCCAGCGTGCCCATCAGCTGGAGCAGCGTGGACTTGCCGGAGCCGGACGGGCCGACGATGGCGACCATCTCTCCGTCCATGATGGACAGTGATACCGCTTGCAGCGCCGCCACCCCGCCTGGATAGGTCCTGGTGGCCTCGTGCACGGCCAGCACCGGGATCACGAGGTGGTCACCACCTTCATGCCGGCCTTCAGCCCGTCACCGGTGATCTCGACCTTGCCACCGCTGAACAGTCCGGTTTGGACGGCCACGAGCCTGCGCTTGCCGCCCTCGTCGACCTCGACGGCGAAGCCGCCTTCGGCCAGTGCGAGCAGCGCGCCGACCGGAACCGCGAGCACGTTTTCCCGCTTGCCCTTGGTGAAGTGCACGGTGACCGGCGCCGAGTCGAGTGAGCCAGCCGTCGACTGGTCGTCGAGCTTGATCGACACCTCGATCTTCGGTTTGGCGCCAGGGTCGTTCTGGTCCTTGTCGGCGCTGGTGCCGATCTTGTCGACCGTCCCGGTCCCCTGCTTCCCGCTGATCTCGAGACCGACCTTCCCGCCCTGCTGGGCGAGCGACTGCTTCTTGGCGTCGAGTTTCGCGGTGACGACCCTGTCCATCCCGGTGAACTTCAGCAGCTCCGAGCCAGCGGGGGAACCCGGCTGGGCGGAGACGGCCGATACCCGGATCGGGCCGGGCGCGAGCACCACGTCGCCCTGGCCGAATGTCCCGGTCTGCTCCAGCCCCAGCGACTTCTGCCACTTCTTGAGCGCGGCGGCGGTGGCCGAGGTGAACTTCTCGTCCGGTGCGCCGAAACCCCCGAATCCCAGTGCTTTCAGGTTCTCTTCGAGCTGCTTGACGTCCGGGCCCTTGTCGACGCCGTCGGACAGGTCGCGGTAGAACGGCAAAGTGCCGTAGAACAGCGGCACCGGCTTCGCGTTGACATCGTAAACTTTCTTACCCCGCTCGATCTTCGAGCCGACCTGCGGCAGCGAGGTGATCGTGCCCTCCTTGCGGCCGGTCACCGAGGTCTCCGCGCCGTAGCCGAGTGTCGCGTCCGCGGTCTCCTCCTCGGTGAGCGTGGTCTTCACGATGTCCGTCGTGGACGCGCCCGGCGCCGGTGTCTGGTCCCCTGTGGACGCTCCGGCCGACACCCTGGTCAGCACCACCACCGAGCCGGTGCCCAGCAGCACGATCGCGATCGCCGCGACGATCAGCCAACGTGCGCGGCGTCCTTTGCGGACCGCGCCAGGTCCCTCGTGCTCGCTCATTTGCCCGGCTCCACCGGGAGCCTGACCATGCCGCCCATGCCGCAGGCCTTCATCGCCTCGTCCATCTTCCCCATGTCGCCGTCGGGGCCGCCGAGCGTGATGCCGCGCTTGCCGTTTTCGGCGTCGGGGTCCGGCCAGTCGACGCCGTGCTCACGCATGCACTTGGCTTCCTTGCGCCTTTTGTCGAGCTCCTCGGGGCTTGGCGGCTTCATCTCACCGCCGTTCGGCAGCAGCTTCTTGCAGGCCTCGTCCGCGGCGTTCATCTTGTCCTGGCCGCCCTCGGGAATCGGGATGGCCTGCGCCATGCCGCCGCCGTCGCCCACCGGCTTCGGATCCGGCATGTCGACGCCGTGCTCACGCATGCATTTCGCGAACGCCCGCTGCTTTTCCTCGTCATTGCCCGCGTTGCTGGCGCCCGGTGGCGCGGACTCGCTCGACTTGGGCCCGTTGATCGAGGCGACCTTGTTCCCGCCGTCGTCGCCACCGCCACACGCGGACAGCGCGAACACCCCGGCGAGTACGAACGCGTATCGCAGTTTCATCAGCCATTCCCTTTCCTGTGAAATCCGTGAGTGGCGGGCCGGCCCCCGGCAAGACCGGCCCGCCACGGCCATAGGTCTACGGATCGGGTGATTTCGGCGCGTTAAGCGAAGTTGTTTATCTCGCGCTTATGCCCGGATACCGGACACTGATCGGGTGCGGGTACTGGTGGTTGAGGACGAACGGCTGATGGCGGACACGATCGCCGAGGGATTGCGACGGCTTTCGATGGCCGTCGATGTGGTCTACGACGGTGCCGAGGCGTTGCTGCGCATCGGCGTGCACGACTACGACGTGGTCGTGCTCGACCGTGATCTGCCCGTCGTGCACGGCGACGACGTGTGCCGCGCCGTGCTGTCGGCGGGCGGGGAGGCCAGGGTCCTGATGCTGACCGCCGCCGCGGATGTCACCGATCGGGTGAACGGGCTCGGGCTCGGCGCCGACGACTACCTGACCAAGCCGTTCGCGTTCGCCGAGCTGGTGGCCAGGGTGCAGGCGCTCGCGCGCCGCGCCAGGCCCGCGCTGCCGCCGGTGCTCGAACGCGGCGGGGTCGTGCTCGACCTGCCACGCCACCAGGCCGCGCGCGACGGCCGGTTCCTGCCGCTCTCGCCGAAGGAGTTCGCCGTGCTCGAGGTGCTCATGCGTGCGGAAGGCACGGTGGTCAGTGCCGAGGATCTGCTCGAGAAGGCCTGGGACGAGCACGCGGACCCGTTCACCAACGCGGTCCGCGTCGCGGTCATGACGCTGCGGCGCAAGCTCGGGCAGCCGCAGCTGATCGAGACCGTTCCCGGCGCCGGATACCGGTTCGGCTCGTGAACGGCGTCTCGGTGCGGGCCAAGCTGACCGCGCTGTACGGCGGGCTGTTCCTGCTGGTCGGCATGGTGCTGATGGCGATCAACTACATACTGGTCAACGACAAGCTGCCGGAACCTGCCAGCTTCGTCGCGACGGCGGCCAGGACGATCGACGTGACGGCCGTACCCACCCAGGAGGTCTCGCCGACGATCATCGCGGGCAAGCCGGAAGCGGTCGCGTTCGCCGTCGACTCGCTGGCGGACTTCAAGTCGACCACACTGTCCACTTTGCTCACCCAGTCGATCATCGCGCTGGTGATCACGGCCGTGCTCGCGGTGCTGCTCGGCTGGGTGGTGGCGAGCCGGGTGCTGCGGCCGCTGCATTCGATCACCGCGACCGCGCGCAAGCTCGGTGCCGAGAACATGGAACGCCGGATCAACCACGACGGCCCCCAAGACGAGCTGAAGGAACTGGCCGACACCTTCGACGGCATGCTCGACCGGCTCGCGGTCTCCTTCGACAGCCAGAAGCGGTTCGTCGCGAACGCGTCGCACGAGCTGCGGACCCCGCTGGCCGTGCAGCGCACGCTGGTCGAGGTGGCGATGGCCGATCCGGACGTCAAGCCGGAGGTGCGCAAGCTCGGCGAGCAGCTGCTGTACACGAACGAGCGAAGCGAAAGGATGATCGAAGGCCTGCTCGTGCTCGCTCGCAGTGACCGCGGCCTGGTGTCACGGTCGCCGGTCCGGCTGGACGAGATCGCGAGCGCGGTGGTCCGGTCGTCGGCGGCGATGGCCGAGGAGGCGGGCGTGACCATCGAGTCGCGCGTGCGCCCCCGGATGGTTTCGGGCGACCCGATACTGCTGGAGCGGCTCGTGACGAACCTCGTGCACAACGCGATCACCTACAACCAGCGCGGCGGCTGGGTGCATGTCGACGTCGGCAACGACCCGGCGCTGGTGGTCCGCAACTCCGGCCCGATGGTCCCGCTGGACGCGGTCCCCGCCCTGTTCGAGCCGTTCAGGCGCTTGTCGGGTGAGCGGACCGATTCACGCAACGCCGGGCTGGGGCTGTCGATCGTGCGCTCGGTCGCGCAGGCGCACGGCGGGACGGCGGCGGCGGAGCCGGGGCGCCGTGGCGGGCTGATCGTCACCGTCCGGCTGGGTCACTGATGGTGCGCGGCGTGTCACATACCGTTCACTGTCCCGATGGGTGACACTCATGATCAACGAGAAAACAGAAGAGTGAATACTCGGCGCGCCTAGCCCGTCAAGTCGACGCGCCGTTCTAACGTAGACACCCACAACGGTGAAGTATCCGGGGAGGCGGAGATGCGAGCGCTACGGGTTGTCGGGCTGCACGAGGACGGCAAGTCCATCGTGTGCGAAGACCCGGCGAGCCGCACGCGTTTCCTGCTGCCCGCCGATGAAAGACTGCGGGCGGCGGCGAGGGGAGACATCACCCGGCTCGGCCAGATCGAAATCGAGTTGGAGAGTCAGATGCGGCCACGCGAGATCCAGACCCGGATCCGGGCAGGCGAGTCCGTCGCCCAGGTCGCGGCCACGGCGGGGGTTCCCGAGCAGCGCATCGAGCGGTACGCGTACCCGGTGCTGCTGGAGCGCTCGCGCACCGCCGAACTCGCGCAGCACGCGCACCCGATCCGCGAGGACGGCCCCGACGTGCAGACGCTCGGCGAGGTCGTCGCCTACTCGTTCGGCGTGCGCGGCCACGACTACTCGCAGGCCAAGTGGGACTCCTGGAAGGGCGACGACGGCAAGTGGGTCGTCGTGCTCCGCTGGAAGGCGGGCCGTTCGGACAACCGCGCGCACTGGTCGTTCTCGCCGGGAGCGCACGGCGGCACCGTCCACGCGCTCGACGAGCACGCCGACGACCTGCTCGACCCCACTTCGTACCGCGCGCCCCGCCAGCTGCGCGCGGTCGAGCCCGACCCGGTCGAGGACGTCGAGCAGCCGACGCTCGACTCGGCCGAGCCACTCGCCGACGTCATCGAGGTCGAGCCCGAGGAGGAGACACGCGAGATCCCGCGTGTGCCCGCCGAGGAACCCGCGCCCCCGCCCAAGCCCGAACCGGCGCCGCGCCCGAAGTCGAAGAAGAACCACCCGACGATCCCGTCGTGGGAAGACGTCCTGCTCGGCGTCCGCTCCCAGCGCGGCTAGCGTTTCCGCAGCTCAAAGGTCGTGAGTGGTTTGGCCGGTTAGAACCGGCCGTACCACTCACGACTCCTTGGGCGTGTCCAGCTCGGCCAGCAGTTTCTTGGGCGCGACCAGGCGGTAGGCGTCGAGCACGATGGCCGCGACCTCGTCCCAGTCGACGTCGGCGTCCAGGCGCACGCCCAGCCAGCCGTGCACGCCGACATACGGCGGACGGAAGAAACGCTCGGGTTCCGCGGCGACCAGTTCCTCCTGTGCGCCGGGCGGGGCTGGGCACCAGAAACCGACGCGGTCGTCATGGTGCCGGTCCGCGAACATCACGAAGGTCCTCTTGCCGCGGACGAACCACGTCGGCTCGTTGTGGCTGAGGCGTTCGGTCGACTCCGGCAGCGCGAGGCAGATGCGGCGCAGCGACTCGAGCGGCGTCACAGTGACACGACCAGCACGCCGATCCAGGCGATCGCCACGCCCGCGCCCGCGCCGAGCGCCACCCAGCGCACGATCGGGAGTTTGCGGGCCAGCCACAACGACGGGGTCAGCCCCGCGGTCACCACCACCGAGGCCGCGATCGCGAGGAAGCCGGTGGTCTCCTTGGCGAGCGTGGTCGCCAGCGCGAGCATGGCCACGACGATCACCGCGCCGACGAAGACCGCGATCGTGAGGCCGGTCAGCCACGGGGTCGGCTCGTCCTCGGAGGCACGCGCGCCGAGGAGGCGTTCGGTCACCGAGATGGCAGGCTCGGTCACCTCCGGCGGGTGCGGATCGACGACCGTCTCGACCTCGGTGACCGGGTCGAGGTAGCGGACCGGGGTGTTCATCACCGCCGCGACACGCGCGGCCAGCTGCCTGCCGCGCCGGGAAACCACCGCCGCCGCCTCGGATTCGCCGTTCTCGCGCTGGACGGCGGACGCGACACGCGCCCACTCGTGCAATGCCTCGGCCAGGTCGGCGCCGATCGCCAGCGAACGCGGGTCGATCTCGCGCGCGGCGGGCCCGCCCGGTCCGGCCAGCACCGCACGATCACCGCGGATCCGCAGCTCCACCCAGGTACCTCCCGTCAGCCGAGCTCAATTTACCGGCCAGTTCGTAAAACGCCACGGCCGCGGCGGTGGCCACGTTGAGCGAGTCGACCCCGCCCGCCATCGGGATGCGCACGGCGACGTCGGACGCGGCCAGCGCGATCGGGGTCAATCCTGGCCCCTCCGAGCCCAGCAGCACCGCGACGCGCTCGAAATCCCCCAGGGAACGCAAGGAAACCGAGTCGGCGCGCGGGGTCAGCGCCGCGATGGTGAACCCGTGTGCCCGCAACTGGTCCAGTCCATTCGGCCACTCGTCGAAGGTCGCGAACGGGACGCGCAGCACGTGCCCCATCGAGACCCGCACGCTCCGCCGGTACAGCGGGTCGGAACAGCCGGCGCCGAGCAGCACGCCGTCGACGCCGAGCGCGGCGGCGTTGCGGAAGATCGATCCCAGATTCTCGTGGTCCTGCACGCCTTCCAGCACGGCGAGCACACGGGCGCCGTCGATGATCTCCTCGGCCGCCGGCTGCACCGGCCGGTCCGCCACCGCGAGCACGCCGCGGTTGAGATGGAAGCCGACCACCTGGGCCATCGTGTCGGCCGACGCGACGTACGCGGGCACGTCGACGCCGTCAAGGTCGAGTTCGCTGATCCGGCGCTCGACACCGAGCAAAGCCCGTACGGGATAGCGGGATTCCAGCAGCCGTCCGACGACCACGGTCCCCTCGGCGATCACCAGGCCACGGCCGCCGGGGCGGTCCGGGCGGCGATCGGCCGTGGCGAGATCACGGAAATCGTCAAGTCTCGAATCGGTCACATCATCGACGGAGATCATCTGTACCACCAGATGAGTGTTTCATCCGCCCGGAAGGGGCCGCATTGGTCCGAACGCCACGGGGTCTCCTGCGACGAACGGCGCAGTTTTGGCTCGCTGTTAACCACCGGTGACAGACAGCACCAGATTGGCGCTATACCGATTCCGTCGTGCGTGAAACGGTGGTCAACCGGGTAGTAACAACGCCCGGACGGCACCACGACGACGAGCGCAAAGGACCACCATGGGCCAGGACCTGTCGGCGGACACCTTCACCTCGCGTGATCGAGGGCGATACCGCCGTAAGGTCCAGCGCTGTCTCGACACGCTCGCCCGCATGCTCTCCGACGGCAGTTTTTCCTTCCCCCGCAAGAACATCGGCCTCGAGGTCGAGCTGAACCTCGTCGACCGCGAGATGCGGCCGTCGATGACCAACACCACCGTGCTCGAGGCGTTGAACGACCCCTCGTTCACCACCGAACTGGGCCAGCACAACCTGGAACTCAACGTGCCGCCCCGCCCGCTCGCCGGGGATTCCGCGCTGACACTGGAAGAAGACCTCCGCGCGTACCTCACGGCGGCACGCTCGAAGGCCGAGGGCGCCGGCTCACTGCTCGCGATGATCGGCATCCTGCCCACGCTGCGGCATGAGCACTTCGACCAGAAGTGGCTGACCAACAACGCGCGATACTCGTTGCTGAACGACGAAATCTTCGCCGCCCGCGGTGAGCACACCGTGCTGGCCATGGAAGGCGCGGCGCTCGACGGCCACAAACCCGAGCGTTTGCGCAGCTACGCCGAGTCCATACTCCCCGAGGCCGCCTGCACGTCGGTGCAGCTGCACCTCCAGGTGGCGCCGGAAGAGTTCGCCGCGCACTGGAACGCCGCGCAGTGCCTGGCAGGCGTGCAGGTCGCACTCGGCGCGAACTCACCGTTCCTGCTGGGCAAGGCGCTGTGGCACGAGACCCGCATCCCGCTTTTCCTGCAGGCGACCGACACCAGGCCGGAGGAGCTCAAGAACCAGGGCGTGCGGCCGCGCGTGTGGTTCGGCGAGCGCTGGATCACGTCGATCTTCGACCTGTTCGAGGAGAACGTCCGCTATTTCCCCGGCCTGCTCCCGGAAACCGACGCCGAGGACCCGATCGAGGCGCTCGAGTCCGGCAACGCGCCCAAGCTCACCGAGCTCCGCATGCACAACGGGACCGTCTGGAGATGGAACCGCCCGGTATACGACGTCGTCGACGGCCTGCCTCACCTGCGCGTGGAGAACCGCGTGCTGGCGGCGGGCCCGACCGTGCTCGACATCGTCGCCAACGCGGCGTTCTTCTACGGCGCGCAACGGGCACTCGCCGAGTCCGACCGCCCGGTCTGGTCCCAGATGTCCTTCCAAGCCGCCGAAGAAAACCTTTACGCGGGCGCACGCCAGGGTTTCGACGCCCAGCTCTACTGGCCGGGCATCGGCTGGATCCCGCCGGACGAGCTGGTACTGCGCGTCCTGCTGCCCATGGCCCACGAAGGCCTCCGCCGCTCCGACGTCTCCGACGAAGCACGGGAGCGCTACCTCGGCATCATCGAGCAGCGCTGCCTGGCCCGGCGCACGGGTTCGTCGTGGCAACGCGACTACGTGCTGCGGGCGCAGGAACGCGGCCTCGAGCGCGACGCGGCACTGGCCCGCATGCTCACCCGCTACCTCGAACTTTCCGAGAGCGAGACGCCGGTGCACACCTGGCCGGTCCAAGACTGACCTTCTACGATCGATGGATCCGGGGAGGTGGGATGCCGAAGATCATCGGCGGGTCGCTCGAAGCGCACCGGCGGCAAGTGCGTGCCAAGGTCTTCGACGTCCTGCGCACCCAGCTCTACGAACGCGGCTTCGACGCGGTGACCCTCGCCGGGGTCGCCGCGGAGGCCGGACTCGGCCGCACCGCGATGTACAACCACTTCCCCGACAAGGAATCCCTGCTCGTCGCGTTCGTCGAGGACGAGGCGACCCGCTACGTCGAGCGCCTCACTGAGGCCGTCGGCGCGGTCGACGACCCGGTCGCCAAGCTCGCCACGTTCGTCAGGCTCCAGCTGCGGGTACTCGCCGAGTACCACCTGCCACCGGGCACCGCGCTCGCGTCGGCGCTGGCGCCTGCCGCGTACCGGCGGATCAGCGCGCACGCCGATCCGATCACCGATCAGCTGCGCGACATCCTGGCCGCGGGCAGGCGCAGCGGGCAGCTCGCCGACGAGGATCCGGACATCCTGATCCCGATGATCACCTCGGCGCTGTCCACGCGCTCGATCATCGATGTGCCGCCTGAGCAGGTCGAATCCGCCATCGACGCGGCCGTCCGGTTCGTGCTGCGCGCGGTCGGTTCGAGTGAATCGCGGTAATTTAGGGTAGCCTAACTCGCGTTCATCACCTAAGCTCTTTCTGACAGCTTGTCAGAAAGAGGAGTCGACGGATGACCACGGACCTCGAGCAGATCCCGTTCTCGAAGACGCTCCGCAGCTCCACTCTGGGCGTGCACGACAAGGCCAATCACTCCGGCTACATGAACGCGCTGCTCGGCGGCGAGCTCACGCTGGCGGGGTACACCCAGCTGGCCGTCCAGTACTACTTCATCTACCAGGCGATCGAGCAGGCCAGCGACCGGATGCGGATCGACCCGGTCGGGTCGCGGTTCGTCTTCGACGAGCTGCGCAGGCTGCCGAAACTCGACCGCGACCTGAACTACCTCATCGGCCGGGACTGGCCGAAGGAGGTCAGCCCGCTGCCGGCCACGCTGGCCTACGCGGATCGCGTGCGAGAGGCGTCATCCTGGGCGGGCGGGTACGTCGCGCACCACTACACGCGCTACCTCGGCGACATCGCGGGCGGCCAGGTGATCCGGCGGCTCATCGCGAAGAAGTACGAGGTCACCGGGGACGGCTCGCTGTTCTACCACTTCGACGAGATCGGCAGCGCGCCCGCGTTCCGCGACCGCTACCGCACTCAGCTCGACGAGGCGCCGTGGTCCTCCGGCGAGCGCGCCCGGATCATCGACGAGACGCTGGTGGCGTTCGAGTGCAACATCGCCGTCTTCGCGGAACTCGCCGCCGGCATGGAGCAGTACCGGGCGGCCTGAGTTCCGGGTGGCATGGGGAGCGAGAGCCGGTATTCGCTCGTCCACCAGCGGATGCGCCGATCACGTGAGTCGATTTCGGGCGAACACGGCGAGCGACGGCCGTCACACCCCGTTGACCTCCAGCTAAGTGGAGGTAGCAGGCTGGGGTTTACGGCGCGGGGCCCACGGGCACTAAGCCGGAGAACCGGAGCGTTCCAGCCTGGAAGACAGCGCGGCCCCAGGTCGCCACAGACGGGTGAGTGCTACTAGGTTCGTTACCGAAAGACTTGTGTCGAAACGATGAAGGAGGGCCAATGGCCCGGTACGAGCTCCCCGATCTCGACTACGACTACAGCGCCCTCGCGCCGCATATTTCCGCCGAGATCAACGAGCTGCACCACAGCAAGCACCACGCGACCTACGTCAAGGGCGCGAACGACACCCTCGACAAGATCGCCGAGGCGCGCGACGCCGGCAACTTCGGCGACATCGTCGGCCTGCAGACCACGCTGGCGTTCCACCTGGCCGGGCACGCCAACCACGTGGTGTGGTGGAAGATCCTGTCCCCGGAAGGCGGCGACAAGCCGACCGGCGAGCTCGCGGCCGCGATCGACGAGGCGTTCGGCTCGTTCGACAAGTTCAAGGCGCAGTTCACCGCGGTGGCCACGACCATCCAGGGCAACGGCTGGGGCGCGCTGTCCTGGGACCCGATCGGCAAGACGCTGATCACCCAGCAGCTGCGCGACCACCACAACAACCTGGTGCTGCCGACCACGCCGATCCTGCTGGTCGACGTCTGGGAGCACGCCTTCTACCTCGACTACAAGAACGTCAAGCCGAAGTACGTCGAGGCGCTCTGGAACATCTTCAACTGGGCCGAGATCAGCAAGCGGTTCGACAACGCCGTCGCCGGCGGGAACGGCCTCCTGCTCGGCTGAGGCTTTCGTCAGGCAAAGGGGGCTCTTCCGGCCAGGAAGGGCCCCTTTTTCGCACCCAGCGAAGGGGAACGACATGGACGTGGACGCGTACCTGGCGAGGATCGGCGTCGCCCGCCCGGCGAAACTCGACGCCGAGGCGCTGCGCACGCTGCAGGAGGCGCATCTGCTGCGCGTGCCCTTCGAAAACCTGAGCGTGCACCTGCCGGAGCCGATCGACCTCGATCCCGCCGCTTTGGTCGGCAAGATCGTCCGGCGTGGCCGTGGCGGCTTCTGCTTCGAGCTCAACGGCGCGTTCGCGTTGCTGCTGCGCGAACTCGGCTTCGAGGTGACGCTGCACGCCGTCCGCGTGTTCGGCGACGAGGGCAGGCTCGGGCCGCCGTACGACCATCTCGCGCTGCGCGTCGAACTCGACGAGCCGTGGCTGGCCGATGTCGGGTTCGGCCGGTTCTGCCGGTATCCGCTGCGACTCGATTTCCGGGGCGTCCAGGCGGATCCGGAAGGTGAGTTCGAGGTGCGCGAGGCGCCGTTCGGCGAGCTCGACGTGCTGCACAACGGCAGGCCGGCGAACCGGATCGAGCCGAGGCCGCGCGAGCTGGCCGAATTCGTGCCGATGGCGTGGTGGCATTCGACCTCGCCGAAGTCGCACTTCACGAAGAGCCTGACGTGCTCACGGCCGACCCCTGCCGGACGGGTCACCCTTTCGGGCGACAAGTTGATCGAAACCGTGGACGGCGTGCGCGAGGAGCGCACACTGACCGGCGACGCGGAGATCCTCGACGCCTACCGGACGAGCTTCGGGATCGAGCTGGACCAGGTGCCACGGGTACGCACGTTCTCCTAAATGAACGGAGCTCCGAGGCATTGCCCCGGAGCTCCGTCCGTTCCCGAACTGACTGCCGCTCCCACCACGAAGCGGACATGTATGAGGTTAGCCTAACCTCACATGGTCAGGCAAGGCCGCGTTCGTGGAGATCCACATCTCACCCATTCGCCTGAGCCTGTGCGCGCGAGATGCTGACTACCGCGACAGAACTCAGCGACGAGTCAGTACCCGTTGCCGCCCGAAGCGGCGCGCGGTCAGCTTCACGCCGCCACGGCGCAGCAGGATGATCGCCGCGACCACCGCCACGATGGCCGAGATCCCGCCACCGACGTAGAAGGTGGACCGGCCGCCGAGCGTGTCGGCCAGCCAGCCGGTCATCGGCGCGCCCAGCGGGCTGCCGCCGATCAGCACCAGCACGTAGATGCCCATCACGCGGCCGCGCATCTCCGGGCTGACCGCGGTCTGGACGAGCGCGTTGGCGGTGTTGAGGAAGGTGATCGTGGCGTACCCGAGAGGGATGAGCGCAATGCCGAAGGCCAGGTAGGTCGGCATGAACGCGGTGGCGAACTCCAGCGCGCCCAGGCTGAACGCGGCGAGCAGCAGCAACCGCACACTCGGCCCGCCACGCGTCCCGCGCCGCGCCGACATCAGCGCGCCGGTGAACGTGCCGACCGCGAGCAGCGTCGACAGCAGGCCATAGCCGTCGGCCTGGGTGTGGAACACGTTCGCCGCGACGATCGCGAGCGAGGTGAAGTAGGTGATGCCGAAGGTGCTGACGAAGAACACCAGCCCCATCACCGTCATCAGGTCCGAGCGCCGCCGCACGTAGCGCAGGCCTTCACGCAACTGCCCCTTCTCACGGGGCACGGCGGGGCCGCGGAAAAGCTTGTCGGGGTTCATCATGACCAGACCGGCGATCACGGCGCCCGTGCTGGCCGCGTTGGCGATGAACAGCCAGCCGGTGCCGACCCAGGTGATGATGAACCCGGCGATGGCAGGGCCGACGATGCGCGCCATGTTGAAGATCGAGGAGTTCAGCGCGACCGCGTTGGTGATCTGCTCCCTGCCCACCATCTCGGCGACGAACGATTGCCTGGTCGGCACTTCGAGCGCGGCCGTGCAGCCGAACGTGAAGCACAGCAGGTAGACGTGCCACAGCTGCACGAACCCGGTCACGTCGAGCACGCCGAGCACCGTGGCCTGCAGCACGACGGCGGCTTGGATCCCGATCAGCAGCCGCCGCTTGTCGACGCGGTCCGCGAGCACGCCTGCCCAGAGCGAGAGGAACAGCGTCGGCGTGAACTGGAGCGCGACGGCCATCCCGAGCGCGATCGGACTGTGGTCGCTGAGGCTGAACACCAGCCAGTCCTGTGCGATGCGCTGCATCCAGGTGCCGATGTTGGACACGACCTGGCCGGTGAAGAACAGCCGGTAATTGCGGATCCGCAGCGACGAGAACATGGCGCCGCGCGACTTCGGCGGCGGTGGAGGTGGGGCGGGGTTCCGAATAGGTGTCGACTGCCGACTGTCCGTTTCGCTACCCGTTATGCCCCGCACCTTGGTTAGTTCCCCGCCATCCTGTCGATGATCTCGGCGGCACGGGAGAGGGTCACTCTCTCGTCCGCGCTCAGTTCCGCTAGCTTTTCGTCCAACCAGGCCTCACGCGCGGAGATCGTCTCCTGGACATAGGCGTGCCCAGCGGCCGAAACCTCAACGATGGCCTGGCGGCCGTCCGTCGGATGCGGGCGCCGCTCGACATAGCCGCGCTCCTCCAGCGCGGCGATGACCCTCGTCATCGAAGGCGGCTGCACACCCTCCTTGGCGGCCAGCTGACCAGGGGTCAGCGCCCCGCACTTGTGCAAAGTGGACAAGGCGGAGATCTGCGTCAGAGAGACGCCCTCACCCGCCCGCTGCGCACGGAGTTTGCGGTTGAGCCGGACGACGGCCAGCCGCAAGCGGCTCGCCAGTGAGCGCTCGTGGGCGTCGTCGGACATATAGTTAGCATACCTCACGAACTATCGGCCGGACCGGTGATCTCCATCGCGACCAAGCGCCAGGAGCGTGGGTCGTGAGTGTTTTGACCGGTTCTAACCGGCCAAAACACTCACGAGTCCTTTTACCTCAACGCGTCCTGGATGGGCCCGACCGCGAAGTAGGCCACGAACGCCACCGCGATCAGCCACATGAGCGGGTGCACGCCGCGCGCCTTGCCGGTGACCGCACGGATCGCGACGTAGCTGATGAAGCCCGCGCCGATGCCGTTGGCGATCGAGTAGGTGAACGGCATGACCACGATCGTCAGGAACGCGGGCAGCGCGATCGAGAAGTCCGTGAAGTCGATTTCCTTGACCTGGCTCATCATCAGCGCGCCGACGACCACCAGTGCCGGTGCGGCGGCCTCGACCGGGACGACCTGGTAGAGCGGGGTGAAGAACATCGCCGCCAGGAACAGCACGCCGGTGACCACGTTCGCGAGCCCGGTGCGGGCGCCCTCGGCGATGCCGGACGCCGATTCGACGAAGACCGTGTTCGAGCTGGCCGAGCCGAAACCACCCGCCGCGCCCGCGAGGCCTTCGACGAAGAGAGCCTTGCCGATGTTGGGGAGCTGGCCGTCCTTGCCGACGAGCCCCGCCTCTTTGCCGAGGCCGGTCATGGTGCCCATGGCGTCGAAGAAGTCGGCGAGCACGAGCGTGAACACGAACAGGACCACGGTGATGATCGGCAGCCGCGTCCATGCGCCGAACGACACGTCACCGACCAGTGAGAGGTCCGGCAGGCCGACCACCTGGTCGGGCAGCGCGGGATAGCCGAGGTTCCAGCCCTTGGGGTTCGTGCCCTTCGACGGGCCGGCCTTGACGATCGTCTCGACCACGATGGCCAGCACGGTCGTGACGAGCACGCCGATCAGGATGCCGCCCTTGACCCGCTTCGCCACCAGGATCCCGGTGACCAGCAGGCCGACCACGAACACCGCCGTCGGCCACGACGCGATCGAGCCGCCGATGCCGAGCCCGACCGGGACCGTGGTGTGCGCGTCGTCCGGCAGCCGCCGCACGAAACCGGCGTCGACCAGCCCGATCAGGCAGATGAACACACCGATGCCGACCGCGATCGCCGACTTCAGCGGCGCGGGCACCGCGCGGAACACGGCCGTGCGGAAGCCGGTGAACACCAGCGCCACGATGATCAGGCCCTCGATGACCACCAGGCCCATCGCCTCCGGCCAGGTCATCTTCGGCGCCATGGTGACCGCGACCAGGCTGTTGATGCCGAGGCCGGTGGCGATGGCGAACGGGTAGTTCGCCACGAGTCCCATCAGGATGGTCAGCACGCCGGCGACCAGCGCGGTCACGGCGGCGACCTGCGGCACCGGCAGGATCCCGCCGAGCACGTCCTTGTGCGCCGCCGCGTCGTCCGGCGCGAAGCTCCCGATGATCAGCGGGTTCAGCACGACGATGTACGCCATCGTGACGAAGGTGATCACACCGCCGCGGATCTCCCGCGCGGGCGTCGAGCCACGCTCCGTGATCTTGAAGAAACGGTCCAGTGTGGACACCATCGCAACCCCTGCCCTTCGCCCGACGGCAGGTACCCTGCCCCACGTGGCCGAATCGAACAACTCCTCGCTGCGCCCGACCCCGGAACTGCCCAAAAGGCTGACCGACCTGACGCCGGTGGTGATCGTAGGCACCGTGATCTGGACGGTCGCGCTGGTGGTGTTGTTCGTCTCGTCCGAGGGCGTGTGGGTGTGGACGTCATTCGCCGGGATCGTGCTCGGCTTCATCGGCCTCGGCATCATCTGGTGGCAGCGCTCGGCCGCCCGGCGTGGCTCGAAGTCGGCCCAGCGCCTCTAGCCCTGGGAAAAAAATCCCAATGCGGCATTCGTCAGGTTTCAGCCTCCCAAATGTGGCTTTCGTCAGCTCAGAGCTGACGAAAGCCACATTGGGGGTTCCACAGCTGACCAAAGCCGCATTGGGATTTTTTTGGCCGGGCCACCTACGCGAGCAGGGTGGTGGCGTCGGGTTCGTTGATCAGGGCCAGTACGACGTGGCGGTCGGCCCAGCGGTCCGTGGCCCACGCGAACGCTTTCGCCAGGCCTTCGGGGGTGTCGGCGGCGTGGAGGCGGGAGTCGTGCCACCAGTGGGCGTCGTGGGAAGCGCCGTCGAACGAGACGGTCAGGGACTCGTGGAGCAGCAGGCCGCCGTCGGGGACCGGAACGCCCAATAGCTCGGCCGCGAGAGTGACCGCTTCGAGGTCGGCCCACAGCACGAAGTCGCCTTCCGAGGTCACCTCGGCCGCGAGGTCGCTGGCGACCGCGAGGTCCATGCGCGACGCGAAGCCCGCCGGGTCCTCGACCACACCGATCAGGCGGGAGCGGGGGACGACCGCGACCGGCCAGGGGACGTCCAGTACGACCGCGTCTTCGGCGTCGACGACCGAGCCGTCCATCGCGCGCATGCGGGCGGGCTCGTGTTCGCCGGTCAACGCGCCGTGCGCGTGGACGACCAGTCCTGCCGGGATCGTCCGCGAGGGGTCGCCGAGGCGGTCGAGCAGGTCTTCCTCGTCGCCGCCGAGTGCAGCGCGGACGCCGGCGGCCGCGAGTAGTTCGGCGGGGAGGCCGACGTCGGGGACCGGGTCGTACAACCCGGCCAACGCCGAAGCGCTCGCCAGCCGCCAGTGGCGAGGCGGTTCGTCGCCGAGCAGTGCGTAGCGGGCGAGCCACCAGGCGGTGTGGCCGTCGGGCTCGGCCAGCGCGCGCCAGGTTTCCGGGCGGGACGCGATGAGGCGCAGTGCCGCGGGCCAGGCGTCGTCGCCGACCAGGTCGAGGTCGCGGATCGCGAGCACGCGCGCCGGCGGCTTGGCGAGCGAGTCCCACCAGGCCTCTTCGTCGGGGAGGTCGTGGTCGGGCTCGACCGGGTCGGAATCCGAGACGACCGCGAAGGTGTCGAGCACACCGGCCGCCGACAACGTCTCGGCGGGCCAGTCCGAGGCGAAGTCGTCGTCGAGCACCGAGACCGGGCCGTCTTCGGCGAACGCCTCGGGGTCGAAGATCTCCAGCAGCGGCGAGTTCGGGAGCACCAGCTCGTCGGCGCGACGCCAGCCGTCGTCGCACGGCAACGCCAGCGCGCCCAGCCAGTCGATGTCGGCCGAGGTCTCCGCGACCAGTCGCAGTACAGCGCCTGCCAGCGCCATGCCGTCCAGCCCGGCGTTCGCGTCCTCGACGCTGCGCTCGACGGCCTCCAGCAGTTCCGGCGCGTCGAGCAGTTCGCGGGCTTCGGCGTGCTTGGCGTCCAAGCGTTCGAGCAACGGGTGTGCCGCTTCGGGGTGGACAAGACGCAGGCCCGCGATGTCCACATCGGACAGTAGTTCGAGCAGCTCGGCCGAGCCGCCGACCAGCAGCGCGCCACGAGGGCCGGGCAGCGTGCGGCCGTCGGAGAGCGGCACCGGCAGCGCGCCGAGGTCGTCGGCGGTGACCTCGTGCGACTCCAGCAGCGGCAGCAGCGCGTCGTACACCGACCGCCACCAGGACGGTTCCCGCGTGACCCCGGTCAGCAGGTCGACGATTTCGGCCACCGGCAACGAATCCGAGCCGACCACGGCCAGCGCGCGCACGACCGGAAGCCCCGACAGCGCACAAAGACCGGGGACGACCTCGGCGAGCAGCGAGACAAGCTCGGGCGCCTCGGCATCCAAAACCCTGGCGCGGGAACCGGAAAGCTCCGGACCTGCCGCCGACGGAAGCCAGTCCGACGAACTCAGCGCCGCGAGCACCAGCTCACGCAACTGACCGTCTACTTCGGACAGAGGGAAGCCACCGGCCGGCACCAGCGCGAGCCGGTGCTCGGCGGGCAGTTTCCTTACCAGGGCAGGGTAAACGCCCGCCGCGGCCTCGAAGACTGCACGCGCGCCCGGCAGCACTCGGCGCCGCGACGGCTCGATCGGCACCGACGCCAGCAACCGCGCTGGCAACGAAAGCCGCTCGTCGGTCGGGGTCGGCGCGTACAGCACGTCTTCGGTCAACGGCTGCGGGACACCGTCCGCGTCGACCGGAACCGCCCAGCCGCCCTCGGTCAGCCATCGCCGCACCGAACCGTCCGGCGAGCCGATCTCGACGATGTCGTCCTCGGCGGACGAGCGCGTCCACACCTGGTCGCCCACCTCGACGCGCGCCAGCCACGGCAACGCGAGCAGGAGATCCGGCGCCTCTGAAGCAATCCCCTCCAGCAACGCGGCACCGTCGACGCCGTCGCGCAGCGGCAGCTGCACTTCAGTGTCGAAGCCTTGCGGGACAACGGCTTCGAAGGCCCACGGCAGCCGCAGCACCGGCACGTCACCGGTCCGCCCCGACTCCTCGCGGGTCAGCGCCTCCGAGAACCGGACGCCACCGCCCGCCGAGACCACGCGCGGCTCGGACGTCACGGTCAGTACGGCCGCGAAGCCGACGCCGAACCGGCCGACCGTGCCCTCGCCCTTCGCGGACGCGCGCAGCGAGGCCAGCGAGGCGACACCGGAAGCGTCGAGCGGGGCGCCGGTGTTGGCGACGCGGAGTTCATTGTCCACAAGGGACACCCGGACCACGCCGGGTTCCTTGGCGAGCAGCGCGGCGTCGGCGGCGTTCTGCGCGAGCTCGACGAAGAGCCGGTCGCGGTAGCCACCGACGCGCAGGTCGTGCTCGGAGTTCGTGTCCTCGGTGAAGCGGGTCGGCGAATCGGCCCATGCCCGCAGTACCGACGAGCGCAGTGCTTCCGTGCCGAAAGGATCAAGCGTCGCCACGAGAGCGCTCCTCCTGAGTCAAATTCACGTTCAGCGGGTATTCGACGGCGCGACAATAGGGCCTCCGGCCGGAAGGCGGGGGCCCTAGTGCGAAGAAATCAGGCGTCGACGCTGTCGTCTTCGAGAAGGTCGATGAGCGAGTCGTCGTAGACCAGCTCGGCCACCGGGACCGAGGAGGTCACCTCGATCTCGATCTCCGAGTGCGCGCCGCAGCCGTACTCGACGTTGACCACGTGCGCGTCGGCAGGCGAGATGTCATTGGTGCAGACACCGAACGCGCCGCGCAGCGAACCCGCGAGCGACACGTAGAAACCGCAGGTCCCGCACTGACCGGGCGCGCTGCGCGCCATGTCCGAGCGCGGGCCGTACTCGCCACCGCGCCAGCGGGCGGCGGCGTCCTCGCGGCCGAAGCGCGAGAGCACGTGGACCCGGCCGAGCCCGGTCTCCAGCGCGACCTCCTCGACCTCGGGGTCGTCGGAGGCGAGGTAGGCGGGCGCCAGGCGCGGGTCGTCCTTGTCGGTCGGGAAGATGTCGCCGACACCGAGGTCGCCGGCGCGCACGCGGCGCTCCCACGGCACCCAGGCCGGTGCCACGAGCGCGTCGGGACCGGGGATCAGCACGACCTCGCTGATGGTCACCGGCGCGTCGTCGACGTCGACCGTGGCGACCGTGACCGACCACTGCCAGCCGCGGTAACCCGGCACCTTGCCCTCGAACAGGTGACTGACCGCGACAGCGTCTTCACGGGAGACCCCGACGTAATCGCCGACCTGACCGGCCTCGGCCTCTTCGAGCGCGGCGGCACGCGCCGTCTCGACGGCTTCGGCCAGTTTCCTGTGCAACGATCCGTCGTCCAAGGTCAGCAGCAGGGTCATACGCCCAATTGTGCCGCACGCCGCCAGCCGCTCCATGTCAGGCTGTGCATGTGCGGAAGCTCATCTTCACGCCGTTGCTGGCGATAGCCCTCTGTGGTTGCTCGAACACCCCCGCGTCGAGTGTGGACACCGGGCCGCAGCGCCTGCGGCCCGAGATCGTCAGAGTGCTGCCCCACGACGTCACGGCGTTCACAGAAGGCCTCGAATTCGCGGGCGAAACCCTGTTCGAGGGCACCGGGCTGGAAAAGAAATCCGTCGTGCAGGCTGGCCCGGCAGGCGAGGCGCCGAGGGTGAAGGCCGCACTCTCACCGGAGATCTTCGGCGAGGGCATCACTGTGCTCGGGCCCAAGATGTGGCAGCTGACCTGGAGGAACGGGTTCGCCATCGAGCGCGACACGGCCACGCTGGCCGAGCTGCGCCGGGTGCCGTACCAGGGCGAGGGCTGGGGCCTGTGCCACCAGAAGGACCGGCTGGTGATGAGCAACGGCTCCGACACGCTGACCTTCCGCGACCCGGTCACCTTCGCCGTCACCGGCACCGTCCGCGTCGGCGAGAAGCAGCTCAACGAACTCGAGTGCGCCGGCGACGACGTCTACATCAACGTCTGGCAGACCGACCGGATACTCCGGTTCAACGTTCCGAGCGGCAAGGTCACCGGCACGATCGACGCTTCGGGCCTGCTGACCGCGGGTGAGCGGACCACTTCGGACGTGCTCAACGGCATCGCGGCGGTACCCGGTTCCGACCGGTTTGTACTGACCGGGAAGCTGTGGCCGAAGATGTTCGAGGTGAGGTTCGTCCCGAACCCCTGAATAAACCCCGGTATGCCCTTGTAATCGCGCGAAACCGGGCCGGACTAAGGCAGGATTGAGAGCGTGACTCGTTTCGGTTCCCAGCACCCGCCCGCCGATGGCGCGGGCAGCGGGCGCGCGGGCCGCAAACGCAAGCGGAAGTGGACCCCGGAGCCGGGCGCCCCGCAGGCCAAGCCATGGCAGCAGGCTGCGGCACCCCCACAGGACCCGGCCCGCGCACCCGCACCTCCAGCGGCCCCCGCGCCCCCGCGTAGCCGGTTCTACGACGAGGCGCCCCGCCCGTACCAGCCGACGGCCGACGACGCGCCGACCGGCGCCGTCCCGATGCAGACCCCGCCGAGGGGCGCGCGGCCGTACCCGCCGGACCCGGCGCGGCGCACCGAGCCGATGTACGACCACTACGACACCAACGGCTACGCGGGCGAACCCCGTGAGGAGCCGGAACCGCAGGTCAACGCCGCCAACAGGACCGAAGCGGTCGCCGGCGCGCTGCCCAGGATGCCGAAGAAGCTCACCGTCACCAGGGTCGCGGCACTGCGCAGCCGCCAGCTGACCGGGCAGGCGGTCGACGCCTTCCATCGTGCGACCAAGGCCGACGGCGCCGACAAGTCCGGCCTGTCCGCGCTGACGTACGCGGTGATGCTCAACTACGCCAGCGACGCCGCGATGGCGATCGCGCTGGCCAATACGCTCTTCTTCGCCGCGACCAGCGGTGAGAGCAAGGGCAAGGTCGCGCTCTACCTGCTGATCACCATCGCGCCGTTCGCGCTGGTCGCGCCCGTGATCGGGCCCGCGCTCGACAAGATCCAGCGCGGACGCCGTCTCGCGATGTGCGTCTCGTCGGCAGGCCAGGCACTGATGGCCGTGATCATGGCGCTGCACTTCGACGACTGGGGCCTGTACCCGGCGGCGCTCGGGATGATGGTGCTGTCGAAGTCGTTCACCGTGCTCAAGGCGGCGGTCACGCCACGCGTGCTGCCACCGGAGATCACCCTGTCCAAGACCAACGCGCGGCTGACCGTGTTCGGGTTGATCGCCGCCGGTGGTGCGGGCGCGATCGCCAGCGGCGTGAACGGCGTCTTCGGCGCGTCCGGCGCGCTCTGGTTCACCGCGCTGATCTGCGTCGCCGCGGCGGTCCAGTCGATGCGGATCCCGGCGTGGGTCGAGGTGACCGAGGGCGAGATCCCCGCGGTGCTCGGCGCGCACCCGGAGCGCAAGCGCAAGAAGCGCAGGCAGCCGATGGGCCGCCAGATCGTGCTTTCGCTGTGGGGCAACGGCTCCGTGCGCGTGCTGACCGGGTTCCTGATGATGTTCTCGGCGTTCGCCATCAAGGCGCAGGCCGAGCAGACGCACCAGACCCCGTTCATGCAGCTGCTGCTGCTCGGCGTGATCGGCCTGGCGGCCGGTGTCGGCGGCTTCGCGGGCAACGCGCTGGGCTCGAGGCTGAGCTTCGGCAAACCCGATCAGGTGATCTTGGGCTGTGTCGGCGGCGCGTTCGGCGCGGCGGTGCTGGCCACGATCCTGCCGGGGCTGGCGACCGCGGCCATCGTCGGTCTCGTCGGCGCGACCGCGAGCGCGCTCGCCAAGATCAGCCTCGACGCGGTGATCCAGGAGGACCTGCCGGAGGAGTCACGGGCGTCGGCGTTCGGCCGCTCGGAGACCGTGCTGCAGCTCGCGTGGTGCTTCGGCGGCGCGGTCGGGCTGCTGCTGCCGCCGACGTTCTGGATCGGCTTCCTGGTGCTGTCGCTGCTGCTCGCGTTCGGCTTGGTGCAGACGTTCCTGGTGCGGCGCGGCACATCGCTCATCCCCGGCCTCGGCGGCGACCGGCCGCTGCGCCCGGCGGCCGTCGAGAACGTCACACCGGGGGGACCCGGATCACGCTGGCGGCCGGGCTCGTAGGGTTCTGAGCATGCGGCGTTCTGCGATGGTGGCTTCTCTTGCGGTGGGTGCGGCCCTGCTCACGGGCTGTTCGGCCCCCGGCGAGCCCGAGGTGACGTTCTTCGCCGACGGCAAGACGATCCGGATCGAGCCGACCGTGCACTGCGACGTCTTCAGCGGCACGTGCAAGCAGAGCCAGGCGAACCCGGCCAGCCTGAAAGCCCGGCCGGGCAAGCCGGTCCAGATCTCGGTGCCCGCCGAGATCGCGGAAACGCCGTGGAAGGTCATCGTCGTCTACGCGAACTCGAAAGGCGAGCTCCAGCCCGCCATCGAGAAGCGCTTCCCCATCAATAAGCAGTACGCGTACACCGCGAGCACGCCCAACCCCGGCGACCAGATACTGGGCATCGAGGTCCAGCAGCCCGCACCGGCCGTCGAACAGGGCAAGCTCGTCGTCGAGGACGACGGCACCCCCGTTCTGGTGATGCGGGCCTTCTGGTCACTCCAGATCGAGGCCGCGGCTTAGTGGTCACCATCGGAAGTCCTCCGGGGGTCTCGACGGCCCAGCTTCCCGCTGGACGCACGGCCGCAAGGCCCGAGTACAACCCGGTACGAGAGCCTCACGGCCGCACGCCCAGCGGAAACCTGGATCCGCCGAATACCCCCGAATGACTTCCGATGGCAACCACTTAGGGATCGATGTCCCGCGCCACCGCGCGCATGATCTCGGCGATCTGCTTGGTGTGCTTGCGGTCCGGGTACCGGTTGCGCCGCAGGTCCGGCTGCACCTTGAGCTCCAGCAGCTTGATCATGTCCTCGATCAGGCCGTGCAGCTCCTCGGCGGGGCGGCGCCTGGCTTCGGCCACCGATGGCGGCGGGTCGACCAGCCGCACCGACAGCGCCTGCGGGCCACGCCTGCCGTCGGCGACGCCGAACTCGAGCCGCTGACCGGCCTTGAGTCCCTCTACGCCCTGCGGTAGCGCGGCCTTGCGGATGTACACGTCGTCGCCACCATCCTGCGTGACGAAGCCGAATCCCTTCTCCGCGTCGTACCACTTGACCTTGCCGGTCGGCACTGCCCTCACCCATTCCTTCTGTGTTCACGACGAACGCGCCCCGGGGCGTACCCAGGGCGCGCGTCTCGTAAGCCTATCTCGCCACACACCGTGGGGTGAAGCTGATACCTGCGGTTACCCTCAGCGGCATGGGAAAGTCGTTCCTGATGCGCCTCGGCATCGGCCTCTTCGCGATCGGCATGCTCGCCGTGTTCGCCGTTTTCATCATGTTCGCGGCCGGCCTGCAGAACCTGCCGATCTGGCTGAGCGCGGCAGCGGGCGTCATCACCCCGCTGGGCCTGGGACTGGGACTGATCGCGTTAGTGCGTGAGGCTCGCCGCAAAGCTTGAGAACCAGGCAGGGAACTCGTCGAGGGTGTCGAACACCACGTCGGCGCCCGCCTCCGCGAGTTCCGTCCGCGAGCACGGGCCACTGACCACGGCGATGCCGGGGATGCCCGCGGTCAGCGCGCCGCGCATGTCCCCCACGTGGTCACCCACATAGGCGACGGCCCCGTGTTCGGTGAGCGCGGCGGCCTTCTCGATCGACCAGAGCTCGCCGACGAGCTCGTCCACTTCGAACCCGAGTGCCTTGACGTGCAGCCAGGCGTTGCGGCCGAACTTCCCGGTGACGACCAGCGTGCGCCCACCGGCCGCACGGACGGCCTTGAGCGCCTCGGCCGCGCCGGGCAGCGCGACCGTCTGCGGCACGACGATCTCGGGGTACATCTCGCGGAACCGGTCGACGAGCTCGTCGATCCGGTGCTCCGGCGCGCCCGAGTCGCGCAGCACGTGCTGCAGCGGCGGGCCGAGGTTGGCGGCGAAGTGATCGCCGTCGAGCTCGACGCCGCGTTCGGCGCCGAGTGCGTACATCACCGCGCTCATGCCCGGTCTCGGGTCGATCAGCGTCATGTCCAGGTCGAAGCCCACGGTTATCCCCACGGCCCCACGTTAGCCGTTGTACAGACCGTCTGAGAACGTCAACGGGCTTGACATATTTTGATTGGATGTCAAGCTGGAGATGTGGCGGAGATCACCAGCTTCAGTGAGCGGACCAAAGCCTCCCTGCGTGAAGCCCTGCTGGACGCGGCCACCGAACTGCTCCCGGAGAAGGGCTACACGGCGCTGCGGATGGCGGACGTGGCCGCGCGAGCGGGCGTCAGCCGCCAGACCGTCTACAACGAGTTCGGCAACAAGGCCTCGCTGACGCAGGCGGTCGCGTTGCGCACCACGTCCGAGTTCCTCGAGGGGATCAAGCGGCGCTTCGAAGACGCGGGCGACCTGATCACGGCCATCGGGCTGGCCGTGCGGTTCACCATCGAACACGCGCGGGAGAACAAGCTCGTCGCGGCGGCGCTCGGCACCGGCGAGGACCTGCTGCCGCTGCTGACCACCAAGGGCGAGCCGGTGCTCTCGGCCGCCGTCGCGATGGCCGAGCGGCAATACGTCGAGTTCGAGCCGTCGCTCACGCCCGAGGCCGCGGCGTTGCTGGCGGAGACCGTCGTCCGCCTGTCGCTGAGTCATCTCGTGCTCCAGACGCATTCCGCCGCCGAAGCGGCCGAGTCGGTGTGCGCCGTCGTCGCACCAGCTGTCATCGCGTTCACACGAAAGGGCCTGCCATGACCGAAATCCTGTCCGAGCGGCGCACCGGCTTCAGTTCACTGCAGCGCGGCGGGCTCAACTGGGAGTCGTTCCCGCTGCGGCTGTTCACCAAGGGCAACAAGAAGTTCTGGAACCCGGCCGACATCGACTTCTCCGGTGACCCCGAAGGCTGGAACTCGCTGAACCCCGAGCAGCAGCGCTCGGTGCGGTACCTGGTGGCCCAGTTCATCGCGGGCGAGGAGGCGGTGACCGAGGACATCCAGCCGTTCATGAAGGCCATGTCCGCCACCGGCCGTTTCGGCGACGAGATGTACCTGACCCAGTTCGCCTTCGAGGAGGCGAAGCACGTCCAGGTGTTCCGGCTGTGGATGGACGCGGTCGGGCTGACCGAGGACCTGCACCCGTACGTCGCGGAGAATCCCCACTACCGCAAGCTTTTCTACGAGGAGCTGCCCGAGTCACTCGGCCTGCTGGCGTCGGATCCCAGTCCCCTCAACCAGATCCGCGCGTCGGTGACGTACAACCACGTCGTCGAGGGCAGCCTCGCGCTGACCGGGTACTACGCGTGGCAGAAGATCTGCACCGAACAGAACATCCTGCCCGGCATGCAGGAACTGGTCCGCCGCATCGGCGACGACGAGCGCCGCCACATGGCATGGGGCACCTTCACCTGCCGCCGCCACGTCGCCGCCGACGACTCGATGTGGGAGGCGGTGCACCAGCGTATGGGCGAGCTGCTGCCCATCGCGCTGGCGATGATCCAGTGGACCGACGACCAGTTCGACCAGCAGCCCTTCGACAACGACGCGCAGGAGCTGATCCAGTACGCGGCCGACCGCGCGCAACGCCGGCTCGGCGCCATCGAGTCGGCGCGCGGCATGCCGGTCGAGAAGATCGACCTCGACTACTCGCCTGAGCATCTCGAAGAAACCTTCGGCGAGGAGGACGCCCGCGCCTTCGCCGAAGCCGCCAAAGGGTCGTGAGTGGTACGGCCGGTTCTAACCGGCCGTACCACTCACGAGTCCTGTTAGGCGTGCTTGGCCTTGAGCAGGTCTCGCAGCCCAAGGAGTTCCACGGCCCGTTCACGCATCTCGACCTTGCGGACCTTGCCGGTGACGGTCATCGGGAACTCGTCGACCACGTGCACGTAGCGCGGGATCTTGTAGTGGGCCAGCTTTCCCGCGCAGAACTCGCGCACCGCCTCGGCGGTCAGCGGGGACGCGCCGTCCTTCATCCGCACCCAGGCCATCAGCTCTTCGCCGTACTTGGCGTCGGGCACGCCGATCACCTGGGCGTCCAGAACGTCAGGGTGGGTGTACAGGAACTCCTCGATTTCGCGTGGATAGAGGTTTTCCCCGCCGCGGATGACCATGTCCTTGATCCGGCCGGTGATGTTGACGTACCCCGCGTCGTCCATGATCGCCAGGTCGCCGGTGTGCATCCAGCGTGCCGCGTCGATCGACTCGGCGGTCTTGTCCGGCTGCTCCCAGTACCCGAGCATCACCGAATACCCGCGCGTGCACAGCTCACCCGGCTCGCCACGCGGTGTGGTCAGCCCGGTTTCCGGGTCGACGACCTTGACCTCCAGATGCGGCCCGACCCGGCCGACGGTCGACACGCGACGGTCGACCGAATCGTCCGCGCGGGTCTGCGTCGAGACCGGCGAAGTCTCGGTCATGCCGTAGCAGATGGACACCTCCGCCATGCCCATCCGCTCGATGACCTGCTTCATCACCTCGACCGGGCAAGGCGAACCCGCCATGATCCCGGTACGCAGCGAGGACAGGTCGAACGAGTCGAAGTCCGGGTCGGCCAGCTCGGCGATGAACATCGTCGGCACGCCGTAGAGCGAGGTGCACCGCTCGGCCGCGACGGCTTCCAGCGTCGCCTTCGGCTCGAACGACGGCGCCGGGATCACCATGCACGCGCCGTGCGTGGTCGCGGCGAGATTGCCCATCACCATGCCGAAGCAGTGATAGAACGGAACCGGGATGCAGATCCGGTCGTTTTCCGTGTAGTTGCAGAGTTCCCCGACGAAGAACCCGTTGTTCAGGATGTTGTGGTGGCTGAGCGTCGCGCCCTTCGGGAAGCCGGTGGTGCCCGAGGTGTATTGGATGTTGATCGGATCGTCCGCGCTGAGCTCGACGTCGAACGAACCGGTCCTTTCCTTGTCCAGCAAGGAGTTCCAGTCGTCCGAGCCCAGCAGCACGACGTGTTCGAGCCCGGCGCACTTCGGCCGCGCCTGCTCGATCATGCCCGCGTAGTCCGAGGTCTTGAAGCTCTCGGCGGCGATGATCAGCCGGATCCCGGCCTGGTTCAGCACGTACTCCAGCTCGTGCGACCGGTACGCCGGGTTGATGTTCACCAAAATCGCGCCGATCTTGGCGGTCGCGTACTGCGTGAACGTCCACTCGGCACAGTTCGGCGCCCAGATCCCGACGCGATCACCCTTGCGGATACCCACATCGTGCAGGCCCAGCGCGAGCGCGTCGACCTCGGCCGCCAGCTCCGCGTACGTCCACCGCCTGCCGGTGGTGCGATCCACCAGCGCGTCCCGGCCGGGGAAGGCCGCGGCGGTCCTGGCGAAGTTGTCGCCGATGGTGTCACCGAGCAGCGGGACCTCGGAGATCCCCGACGCGTAGCTCGGCACGGCGGGTGCTTCGGGCATGACGAACGCCTCCTCACGGGTCGACCCACCGAGTCTAGGAACGACCCGGCGCGCCGGCCACCCGCACGTGGAGACCCGTCACTTCCCGCGACGGGCGTCAGGTGCCACCGACACTGCGGCGCAGGGTGCTCGTCCACCGGAGGTGACCCGGCGGGACGTCCGCGAGACTGCCGGTGCAGTTGTCGTTCTCCCACATTCGCTGAGTGATGCTGGTGTTGTTTCCGAGCATGTCGTAAACGGCGGTCGCGTGGCACTGACCGCCAGGGATCGGCCACGAGAAGTCGACCAAGGTGTCGTTGCGGTACAGGCAGTTCTCACCACCGAAGCATTCGATCTTGGCAGCGTCCGCCGACGCGGGCGTGGTGACCGACGCGGTACCCACGATCGCCAGTGCCACGGCGGCGACCAGTGTGCTCTTCTTTCCCGTACCCGGAGAATTCGACGGCTCCCGGTTCGGCGCAAGACGTTTCAGCCCAGCCTGAAATGACAGTGCGGCGACAGCGCCGTCTCGCAATCTCAGGCCATGGACAACAGGATCAAAGCCGCCACCGCAGCCGTATTCGCCATTGCCGGTGTGCTCGCCGGGCCGGTCACCGTGGCCTCGGCGAACGCACCCATCCCCGGCAGGGACTGCCAGTTCCTGAGCGTCAAACGCGATCCTCAGGCGCAGGCCATCGCCAACTGCAACCGGCTCGACGACGGGTTCACCCAGTACCGCGTGGTGGTCGAATGCGCGGACGGCCATCAGCACATGGGCAACTGGGCGCCGCCGCACCGGATTTCCACCGCCAAGTGCCCGCCGAACACCTGGATGACCAGCAACGGCCCCTTCATCACCCAGGTCTGACCCGGAAGGCGCCCCTGCCGGCGAGCTCACCGGCAGGGGCGCTCGGCCTCAGGCCCGATCCGTCGCCGACGCGGCCGCCGCGCCAGCCGTCATGATCGTCCCGGCGACAGCGAACGCGACCCAGATCTTCATCAGGGGCCCGATCCTCACGCTCACCCGGAGCGCGTCTCCCCTTTCGACCACACGTGGACACCCCTGCCGAATCTCGCGCAAGCCAGGCCGGATCCGTTGACTGCGTCTTTACTCCATGTTTACCTCTAGTTAGGAAAGTTGCCTAACTAATGCTTCGACACAACGCAGTCGAGGAGCGCAGATGAGACGGAGAACCCCACTGGCCGGTGCCGCGGCAGCGGCACTCGTCCTGCTGGCACAGACTTTGCTCGCGCCCGGTGTAACGGCGCAAGCGGAATCCCTGCTGTCGGCGGGCAAACCGACCACTACCTCGTCCGTCGAGGCCACCGGTTTCGGCGGCGAACTCGCCGTCGACGGTGACCCCGCCACCCGCTGGGCGAGCGAAGAAGGCGTTGACCCGCAATGGATCGCCGTCGACCTCGGCACCGCCGCGACCATCACCAAGGTCAAGCTGAACTGGGAAGCCGCCTACGCCAAGACCTACCGGATCCAAGGGTCCGCGGATGGCAGGACCTGGCAGGACATCAAGTCGGTCACCGGCGGCGACGGCGCGATCGACGAGCACACCGGCCTGAACGCGACGGCTCGGCATGTCCGCGTCCACGGCACCGCGCGTGGCACCGCGTACGGCTATTCGTTGTGGGAGCTGGAAATCTACGGCTCACGTCCCGGCGGAGGCGACACCGAGCCGCCGTCGGCGCCGACCGGGCTGACGGCGACCGCCACCACGACGGACAGTGTCACGCTCGGCTGGACCGCGTCGGCGGACAACGTCGGTGTCACCGAATACGAAGTGCTCCGTGACGGTGCGGTCGCCGGGACCTCGGCGTCCACCTCGTACACCGACACCGGGCTGGCCTCGGGCGTGGAGTTCGGTTACACGGTCAGGGCGAAGGACGCGGCGGGCAACGTCTCCGCGCCGAGCCAGGTGCTCAAGGCGTCGACCAAGCCGGGCGGCACAGGCACTGTCACCATCGCGATCGCCGGTGACATCGCCAACCCCGAACTCTTCTCCACGCACCAGAAGACCGCCGCCCAGATCGCCAAGATCAACCCGCAGTACGTGCTGACGGTCGGCGACAACCAGTACCACAAGGGCACCATCGCCGAGTACCTCGCGCACTACGACAAGACCTGGGGCAAGTTCAAGAGCATCACCAAACCCACCACGGGCAACCATGAGTGGGACGACCAGCTCAGGGGCTACAAGGAGTATTTCGGCGCGATCGCGTACCCGCAGGGCCTGCCGTACTACAGCTACGACATCGGCGACTTCCACTTCGTCGCGATGGACTCGAACCCGATCTACGGGGGCGGCGGCTCCGAGCAGGTGACCTGGCTGCGCCAAGACCTCGCGAAGACCACCAAGTCCTGCGTCATCGGCTACTGGCATCACCCTCGGTTCAACTCGGGACACGCCGGCGACCAGAAGAGCATCGCGCCGCTGTGGAACGAACTCGAGAACGTCAAGGCGGACGCGGTGTTCACCGGGCACGACCACCACTACGAACGGACGAAGCCGCTGGACACGAGCGGCCATGTCACGGCGGACGGCATTCGCTCGGTCATGGTCGGCATCGGCGGCGACCACCTCTACACCGACTACAAAGCCCGTGAAGGCGTCGAGAAGATCTTCGCCAAGCACGGTGTGGTGAAGCTGGTGCTCAACGGGAAGTCGTACTCCTGGGAGGTCATCGACACCACTGGGGCGGTGCTCGACAAGGCAGGTCCGTACACCTGCCGATGACCGCTGTGGTCCGGTGCCGTCGACCCGGCACCGGACCACGGTTTCTCAGTCCATCGGGTGTTCCATCCAGACGTTCGCTTCGATGTAGCAGCCGTAGTCGAGCTCCTTCGAGGCGTTCACCGGCGCGATCCCGCCGGGGATGTGGTTCTCGCCTTCGACGAGTTCGACGCCGGTCCACGCGCGCCAGTCCGCGAACGAGCCGGTCAGTGTCACGGCGAACGGGCAGACCTTGATCACGCGCGCGCCGAGGCGTTCGTGGGTGCGCAGCCAGCGGTCGGCGAGCAGGCCGTCGGGACGGCGGCGTGCGGCGTAGTCCGGCATCGGCGTGTCGGGTTCGCTCTCCTTGCCGATGGGGCGGACGGACACGATGAGCTTGCGCAGGCCGTCCTCGGCGGCGCGGGCTTTGAGTGCCTTGAGCATCGGCGCGGACAGGCCGGTGCCGCGCAGCCGCGGCGAGATGACGACTTCGAGCGCGCACAGCGCGGTAGGCGTCCTGCCGTCCATGACGTCCTGCGCGGCCCATTGGATGGCTTCGTCCCAGCCGTGGTCGGGCAGTTCGGCGCGGCCGTCGGCGGGGAACGCGAGCGGGACGGAGAGCGCGCGGGCGATCGGGACGCCGTCGTCGTCGAGCGCGATGAGGAAGTAACGGCCCCACAAGCGAAGGAACCGTTCGGCGGTGATCATCTTCCCGCTGACGCCTTGGTAGATGAACTGGCCGCCGACATCGCCGAGATCGAGAGCGGCGTCACAGAGATCGGGGCGGGAGGCTAGATCGACAACTCGCATGGGTTCAGTAAACCGCTACGTTTGAGGCATGCGCTTCTTTCTCGTCGACGCGTTCACCGGTGAGGCCTTCCGCGGCAACACCGCCGCGGTCGTGCTGCTCGACGGCCCGGCCGATCCGGCCTGGATGCAGTCGGTGGCCGCCGAGTTCAAGCACCCCGAGACCGCGTTCGTCGAACTCGGCGCGCGCAAGGTGCCGCTGCGCTGGTTCACGCCGAAGACCGAGGTCGAACTCTGCGGGCACGCCACCCTCGCCGCCGGCCATGTGCTGGAGGGCGAGCAGGAGTTCGAGACACTCAGCGGCACGCTCACCACCAAGGCCGACGACGGCTGGGTGTACATGGACTTCCCCGCCGACCCACCGGAGCAGACCGGCGAGGCCGTCCCGCTGGACGTCACCGCCGAATACGTCGGCCGTGGTGTGTTCGACGTACTCGTGCAGGTGCCCGACGCCGCCGCGCTCCGCGCGCTGCGTCCGGACTTCAAGGCGCTCGCCGAGCTGAAGACACGGGCGATCATCGTGACCGCGCCGGGCGACAAACCCGGCATCGACTTCGTGAGCCGCGTGTTCGCACCGGCGGTCGGCATCGACGAGGATCCGGTGACCGGTTCGGCGCACTGCACGCTGACCTCTTATTGGGCGCCCAAGCTCGGCAAGGAGCGGATGGTCGCCGAACAGGCTTCGGAACGAGGCGGCATCGTGCGCGTCTCACTGACGGAGAACGAAAACCGCCTGCGCCTCGCGGGTCAGGCGGTCACGGTCGCGAGCGGGGAGTTACACGTCTGATGCGCTTCATCCTCAACATCATCTGGTTGGTCTTCTGCGGGTTCTGGATGGCCGTCGGATACCTGGTCGCGGGCATCATCTGCTGCGTCTTCATCGTGACGATCCCGTTCGGGCTGGCGTCGTTCCGCATCGCGAACTACGCGCTGTGGCCGTTCGGGCGGACGGTGATCGACCGGCGTGACGCGGGTGCCGCGTCGATGCTCGGCAACCTGATCTGGCTGATCTTCGCCGGGATCTGGCTCACCATCGGGCATCTCGTCACCGGCGCGCTGCTGTGCGTCACGATCATCGGCATCCCGATGGGGGTGGCCAACTTCAAGATGATCCCGGTCTCGCTGATGCCGCTGGGCAAGGAGATCGTGCCCCTCCCCTAGCCGGCCCCTGGGAAAAAAATCCCAATGCGGCATTCGTCAGGTTTCAGCACGCCAATGTGGCTTTCGTCAGCTCAAAGCTGACCAAAGCCGCATTGGGATTTTTTTTCTAGTCCTCGGGCTCGAAGGGGAGCTCGATGACCAGGCAGGGGCCGCCGACGAAGAGGCCGCCGTCGATGCCCAGCGCCTTGCCGCCCGCGTAGAGGTAGGGGCCGTCGAGCTGCGCGGGGTGGATGCCCAGCTGGTCGGCGATGACGCTGTGGCCGTGCACGATGCGCGAGCCGCCGAGCAGGTCCAGCAGGCGCTGCGCGACCTCGGGGCCGTCGGGGCCGCGGAAGGCGTAGCGGGTGGTCATCCGCCGCCAGACGTCCCACCAGTCCGAGATGTCGTCGCCCTCGAGCACCGCGCGGCCGGACGCGTTGATCTCCTCGATGTCGTCGCCCCAGTCGAGGTACTCGAGGGTGTCCGAATGCATCAGCAGGTGGTCCGCGGCGGTCGCGAGCAACGGGCGCGAAGTGAGCCACTCGACGTGCTTGTCGGTCAGGCGTTCCTGGTCGGAGAGCAGGCCGCCGTTGATCTCCCAGCTGCGTGCGAAGCTGCGGGGGCCGAAGTCGGACGGTACCTCGGTGTCACCGAAGTGGTACATCCCGAGCAAGAGGATCTCGTGGTTCCCGAGCAGCGTCTGCACCTGGCCGCCGCCCTCTTCGGCCTGCTCCTGTAGCCGCATCACCAGATCGATCACACCCACGCCGTCCGGCCCGCGGTCGACGAAGTCACCGAGGAACCACAGGTGGTCGTCCTCGCCCGACCAGTTGTCGGCGTCGTCGACGAGCCCCTCGACACGCAAGGCGTCAGCCAGCGCGTCCCGGTGCCCGTGGACGTCGCCCACGACGTAGGTGCTCATCTTGAGAAGATAGGCCTTCTCATAGCGTCACCGCTTGTCACTCGGTCCCAAACGGATCACGAGTACGCCCGATCAGGTCAGCGATCGAGTCGATGACCAGCGTCGGACGGTACGGGTAGCGCTCGGCGGTCTCGCGCGTCGAGATGCCGGTGAGGGTGAGGATCGTCTGCAGTCCGGCCTCGATTCCCGAGTGGACGTCGGTGTCCATCCGGTCGCCGATCATCAGCGTGTTCTCCGAATGCGCGCCGAGCCTGCGCAGCGCCGAGCGCATCATCAGCGGGTTCGGCTTGCCGACGAAGTACGGCGAACGGCCGGTCGCCTTCTCGATCAGCGCGGCGACGGACCCGGTCGCCGGCATCGAGCCCTCCAGGCTGGGGCCGGTGGCGTCCGGGTTGGTCGCGATGAACTTCGCGCCGTTGTCGATCAGCCGGATCGCGCGGGTTATGGCGGAGAAGCTGTACGTCCGCGTCTCGCCGAGCACGACGTAGTCGGGGTCGACCTCGGTCAGCACGTAGCCGACCTCGTGCAGCGCGGTGGTCAGGCCCGCTTCGCCGATCACGAACGCGGAGCCGTTCGGGCGCTGCGACGCGAGGAACTTCGCGGTCGCCAGCGCGGAGGTCCAGATGGCCTCCTCGGGGATGTCGAGGCCGGTGCGCTCCAGGCGGGCGCGCAGGTCACGCGGGGTGTAGATGGAGTTGTTGGTCAGCACGAGGAACTGGACGTCGTTGGCACGCAGCTCGGCGAGGAACTCATCCGCGCCGGGGATGAGGTGCTCCTCCTTCACCAGCACGCCGTCCATGTCGGTCAAGTAGGTCCACGTCATGCGCACACCTTATGTCCCTGCGGCCGGATGCACCGAGACCGTCGTGGCCTTGATCGACAACGTCACCGCCGAACCGGGTTCAAGATCGAGGTCGGCGACCGCCGCCGGGGTCAGATCGGCGGTCAGGCCCTGCGCCCAGCCGTCGCCGGAGACGCGCAGCCGGATCACCGGACCGTGTGGTTCGAGTGCCGCGACCACCGCGTGCACGGTGTTGCGCGGGCTGCCGGGATGGTCGTCGTCGTGCGGATACACCGCCACCGCGCTGGGCGCGAACACCGCGACCGCGGGTTCGCCGGCCGAGACCTCGGCCGGGATTCCCGCGATCAGGTGACCCGACGGGGTGCGCAGACCGTCCGTTGTGGCCGTTCCGCTGACCAGGTTCAGCCCGGCGATCCGCGCGGTGAACCCGGTACGCGGCGCGGCGAGCACCTCACGGGTCACGCCGCGTTCGACGATCCGGCCGCCGTCCAGCACGGCCACGTGGTCGGCGAGCGCCAGCGCGTCGAGCGGATCGTGGGTGACCAGCACGGTCGTCGGCCCGTCACGGAGCACCCGGCGCAGCAGCCCGCGGATCGCGGGCGCGGCGTCGACGTCCAGCGCGGCGAACGGCTCGTCGAGCAGCAGCAGGTCGGGCTCGCTCGCGAGCACACGCGCGACGGCGACGCGTTGCTGCTGGCCGCCGGAAAGCTGCGACGGCTTGCGGTCGGCGAGCGCGAGCGCGTCCACTTCGGCCAGCCAGTGACGCGCGATAAAACGGGCTTTGTCCCGGCTTTCACCCCGCGAACGCGGTGAGAACGCCACATTGTCCACAACGGACAGATGCGGGAAGAGCAGCGGATCCTGGGCGAGCAGGCCGATCCGGCGCGCGTGCGGCTGGACACCGTCGAGCGTGCGGCCGTTCAGCTCGATGACGGCCGACACCGGGTCGAGCAGCCCGGTCAGGCAGCTGAGCACAGTGGACTTGCCGGAGCCGTTGGGGCCGAGCAGCGCGAGCACGTGCCCGTCGGCGACCTCGAAGTCCACCGACAGCGTGAAGGCGCCTCTGACCAGCTCGATCTCAGCCCGCAGCATCGAGAGCCTTCGGCCTGGCGACCGCGATCACCACGACGGCGACCACGATCAGCAGCAACGCGAGCGCGACCGCGCTGTCGATGTCGACCTCCGCCTGCTGGTAGACCTCCAGCGGCAGTGTTCTCGTCACATCCTCCAAACTGCCCGCGAAGGTGATGGTCGCGCCGAACTCGCCCAAAGCCCGCGCGAAGCTCAGCACGACACCCGAACCGAGCGCCGGCAGCAGCAGCGGGATGGTCACGCGGCGGAACACCGTCCACGGTTTCGCGCCGAGCGTCGACGCCACGCGCTCGTACCGGTCGCCGGAGCCGCGCAGCGCGCCTTCCAGGCTGACCACCAGGAACGGCATCGCCACGAAGGTCTGCGCGATCACCACCGCGGCGGTCGTGAACGGCACCTGCAGTCCGGCGAGGTCGAGCACGTACCCGAGAAAACCTTTACGCCCCAGCAAATACAGCAACGCCAGCCCGCCGACGACCGGCGGCAGCACCAATGGCAGCAGCACGACGGCACGCAGCACCCGGATCCCCTTGATCCCCGACCGCGCGAGCACCACCGCCAGCGGCACCCCCAGCACCACGCACACCACGGTCGACAGCCCGGCCGTCACCAGCGACAACCGCAGCGCGTGCAGCGACGACGGCGTCACCAGCAACGACGGCAACCGGCTCAGATCCGACCTGACCAGCAGCCCCACCACCGGCAGCACGACCAGCGCCAGCGCCACGCCGGCGGGCAGCCACAGGATCTTCGGGAGTCGTGAGTGTTCCCGGCGGTTAGAACCGGCGGGAACAC
>NZ_JBHWEB010000048.1:0-20756 GCF_042734395.1 Amycolatopsis sp. NPDC059657
GGCCGGTTCTAACCGGCCGTACCACTCACGACCGCGTCCGTGGTCTCGGTGAGCGGTCCCCGAACCGCGACCGGCCCGGCAGGTGGTGCGGCCGAAGTGCTGCCACTCTGAGTCAACGATTCGCACACTCGTCGCCCACGCGGTATAAAAAGAACGTCCGCCGTCACGACACCCCTTGAAGGGATTGACGGCATGGACTCCAAAAACCGGCTACTGGCGCTGCCGACGGCCGCACTTCTTCTGCTCGCCTCCACCCCGGCCGCGCACGCCTCGACCATCTGGAACGGCGACGCCTCAGGCGGCACGGGCATCTTCGGCAACCTGAACTGCGACTCCCCCGGCAGCATCACCGCCGTCGACGAACCCGGCCACGGCAAGGTCTGGAAGTACAACAAACCAAACGGCAGCAACCGCTGCGAGAACCACGGCATCTCCGTCGGTGGCAAGCGCTACGTCTTCAAAGGCGGCGAGACCTACTACTTCGGCTGGCAGAGCAAGCTGTCCAGCACGGTGAACAACAACGCGAACTTCCAATGGAAGTCCTACGGGCACCACACGCAGAACTTCCCGGTGGTGCTGAAGATGATCGGCGGCAGGATGTCGATGCTGCAGAGCCAGCCCACCGGCAGCGACAAGATCATCTGGTCGGCCCCGATCACCGCGAACACCTGGCACAGCTACACCATCGGGCTGTACCTCTCGAGCGCCACCACCGGCGGCTGGGTCGAGCTGTATCTCGACGGCAAGAAGCAGACGTTCACCAACGGCACCGAGCGCTACGCCTGCCGCACGCTCGACGACATCAACGAGCCCAAGTGGGGTGTCTACGGCGCGAGCGGCACCTCGGTCACCAACTACGTCGACGCGCTCAAGGTCGGCACCACCTACGAGGACGTCGCACCATAAGTGGTCGTGAGATGTATGACCGGATCTAAACCGCCAAAACACACACCAACCCAAATAATCGGCGGGCGAGCAAAAAACCCGTCCCTCCCACCCCCCCCCCCACCCCCCCCCCCCCACCCCCGCCCGGCCCCCCCCAACTTGGGGGGTGGTGTTTTTTTTCCCCGTAAACCCGGCCATACCACTCACGACCCCTGGCCTCGGGAAGCCTTGTTGATCACGTCACCGGCGGTGTCGAGGCAGGCCGCGCAGATGACGGACTCGAGTTCTTCGCAGCGCATGCGGACGAGCGGACGGCGGAAGCCGAGGAAGGTCAGGCGTTCCCAGCGGCCGCAGTGGTCGCAAGCGGCTTCGGCGTCCGGGGACAGGCGGAGCAACGTGGTCCCGCCGGCGCTACTCCGGGCTTCGCCATCACGGACCACTGCGAGACCTGTCTCGGCGCAGTCGGCGCAGATGGGGCCTTTCGGGCCGGGTGCCCGGTGCTGGCCGGGGCTCTCGTCGCGCCCGCAGAATCGGCATCGGCCGGTCGTCACCATCACGCCAGGCTAGCCCAGCGGGGATCTTGTCCCCGCCGGGCTCTGGCCTGCTTGTGACAACGCCGTCAGAACTCGCCGTCCGTGCGCAGCTGGAGGCGGACGTTCGTGTTGGCGGTACCGTTGTTGGTCACGCAGGCGATGTAGTAGCCGGGGCCGGGGAACGTGCCGTAGCTCGTTCGGAGCTCCGCGGCCCACGAGCTCGTCAGACCGGGCGAGCCAACGATCGTGACCCCGTTGCGCTGCAGCTTGAACTTCGCGCCCTGGCCGGTGGCCGAGCCGTCGACGCGCACCTGGTAGCCGGCGTACTGCTGGACGCAGATCTGCTGGCCCGGGGTGAGCGTGCCGCCGTAGAACTGGTTGGCCGAGGCGGAACCGGCGCCCGCCAGCAGTGCCAGTGCGACGGCACCGCCCGCTGCCGCGACGGTGCCGATGCGGATGATTGTCTTGTGCGCCATGGTCTTTCTCCCTTTTCGAGTGGCTTGTTCGATGGGAGAAAGGTACGGTCGCGAACTGGTCACCCACGAGACCGTTCCACGCTCAGTCTTGGCCCAATTCCGTCCGCAACAGCTCAGTCAGCCGGGTGACACCGGCCGTCAGGTGCCTGCGGTACGTGCTCGTCGGCAGGTCGAGCAGCTCGGCGGCCCGAGCCTGCGATTCGGCGGGCTGCAGGTACGTGTGATGGAGAGCCCGGAAGCCGCGCCGGTCCTTCGGCGAGGCCGCCATCTTCGCGGCCGCCGCGCGGATCGTGTCGGCGAGCACCCGCGCGCGCTCGCGTGGCGTCTTGCCGGACATCGCCAGCGGTGACTCTGCCAGCCGGTCGTCCCTGGTGAAGTCCCGCAGCGCCTGCTTGACCGCCGCCGCGAACTCGCCCTCGCTCAACACCGTCGTCTCCGGAACCGACTCGCGGTCGGCCATCAGCGCCATCCACGCCATCGGCGGCACCTCGCGCCAGTCGTGCGCGAACATGCCGAACTCCTGGGCCTCCGGCACCGGGTGGAAGTCGGTGTACCGGAACGCCGACGCCCAGAAACCCGGATCCGCGCAGGTCACGAACACCTGCGCCAGGTCGGGCGTGGCCAGGTAGAGCCGGATCAGCACCACGGTGATGTAGGTGACGACGTCCGAGACCTGCTGGTGCCCGTCCGCCGACGTCCAGTGCCGGACCAGCAGCACCTTGCCGTCACGCAGCCTTGGCAGCACCGCGACCGCGGCCGGATCGGCACGCACGTCGGCCTCCGAGGCGGCATCAAGCGCGGGCGCGACGATCACGCCGACCGCCGTTTCCGAGTCCCTGATCACCGTGACCGACGACGGCTGGCTCGCGTACCAGCGGCTCGCGATCGCCGCGGATTCGGCGCCTTCGTGCTTCTCGATGATCGCCGCCAGCGACGGCCACTCCCCCGGCGACGGCGGCCCGCTGGTCAGTTCGGGCCCGACATCGGCCAGAAACGGCCCCAGAATCGGGTTTTCCCGGTAGAGGAAGGCGAAATCGAGCAGTGAGGCGCGCTGGGTCGCCGCGTCGGCGTCCGCGAACTGCTGCTGGTAGTACGCCCGCGCACGGCCACGGACCCGTTGGTACGCCTCGGGATTACGCCAGCGCAGCTCGGTCGCGAGCGTCTCGCGCACGAAGTCGTGCGGAAACAGCCCGCGCGGCGCGTAGTCCATAATGGACAATCCACGCAGCCAGTCGAACAGCTCGCGCGCGTTACGCAGGCCGAGCATCGCGGCCAGCAACGGCTCGGTCGTGACGAGCACCTGCGCGCTCGCCTCCAGCGCCGCGCGGTGCTCCGGCGTCGGCACCGTCCCGATGAGACTGTGCAGCAGCACCCGGAGCACTTCGGGCGTCGCCGTGGTCTCCGGCAGCCCGTCCGACTGCGCCGACACGTCGGCCAGCAACGCCAGCGCGAGCGGATGGCCATGGGTGAACGCCAGCGCCCGGCCGTGCAGTGTGTCCGGCACCCCGCGCATCCGCAACAGCTCGATGCCGTGCGACCGGTCGAGGTTCGCCAGCCGGATCGAACGGACCATGCTGAGCCAGCCCGGATCGGTGCGGAACACCACCGGCGGCGGCTCGCGCCCGCCGAGCACCACGACCGCGTCCTCGGCGAGCACCGGGAACAGCTCGTCACGCAGCCACCGCTCGACCGGCACGATCAGTTCGGCGTTGTCGACGATCAGCACGACATGGTCGTCGTCGACATCGGGAAGCTCGAGCTCACGGCCGTCGAGCCGCACCACACGCCGCCCGAGTTCTTCAGCGAGCCAGCCGAACTGCCGCAGCAGTGTCGACTTGCCGACGCCGCCGGGCCCGTGCACGAACACCACGGAACCCGGCGAGCCGGGCGTCACCAGAGAACGGAACAGCTCAAGCTCCGCCTCGCGGCCGACGAAAGCCCGTCGTCGCGCGGCGGCCAGCCGATCACCCAGCTTCGCCCGCATATCTGCAGAGGTCGGCCGGGACGGCCTCGGTGTTACCCGAACGACGCCAGGTACGCGGTCGCTTTGTCCGGATCCATGAACCAGTGCTGGAAGTCCGTCGGGTCCGAGAAACCGTTCACGAACCGCTTGGCCACGGCGGGAATTTGCGACGCGGCGCCCAAGATCTGCTGGACGTGCGGTGGCGGCGGCTGCAGCAGCGCGTTGGTCCAGTTCGTGACGTGCTGGGCGTAGGACCAGTACGAGTCGAAGGTGGCACGCATCCACGGCTCGTCGAACGGGCGGTCGCCCTGGCCGAGAATCGAGTCCAAATAGGACGCCGCGCACTTGGCCGCGTTGTTGGAGCCCTGTCCGGTGATCGGGTCGTTCGCCACGACCACGTCCGCCATCCCGAGCACGAGACCACCGGACGGCAGGGTCCCGACGGGATTGCGCACCACCGGCGTGTAGCCGCCGGCGAGCGTCGCGTTCGCGTCGGTGAGCTCGGCGTCGCGGATCCGCTCGTACTCCCACGGCAGGAACTGCTTGGCCAGCGCCTTGATGCGGTCCAGGTGCTCCTGCGGTCCCGGCCGGTCGTCGAACACGTCCAGCGGGCCGCCGGGGATGCCCTCGAAGAACAGGATGTCGCAGTTCCCGCTCAGCGTGTACGCGGGGATCATGAACAGCTCGCCGACACCGGGGATGATGTTGAACCGCACGCCCGCCTTGTCCGGATGCTCCGGCCGCGGCGCGACGCCGTGCGTGTACGCCAGCGAGAGCGCGCGCTGCGGCGAGGTGTACGGCGAAAGCTCCGGGATCCGGTCGAAGAGCTGGACCAGCTCGCCCTTGCCCGCCGCGACGATCACCAGGTCATACAGCTTCGCCAGCGCGTTCAGGTCCGAGGTCGCGACGCCGTGGAGCACGAGCTTGCCGCCACGCTCCTCGAACAGCTCGAGCCAGCCTGCCATCTTGACCCGCTGGTCGACCGACTGCGCGTACTCGTCCAGCTCGCAGAACCAGTCCAGCGCCCGGCTGCCGTCCGGCGCGGCGATCGAGACGCCGAGTCCTTCGACGTTGACCGTCTCGGATTCCCAGAGGTTCAGCTTGTGATCGCGCTCGTGCTGCAGCGAGTTGGCGAACATGCACTGCGTCGACATGACCCGCCCCGACCGGATCTCCTCCGGCGTGCGCGCCGACATCACCGTGACGTCGTAGGAGTGCCCCAGCAGGCTCAACGCCAGCTGCAACCCCGACTGCCCGGCTCCGACGATCAGTACCCTGCGCATGTTCCTCCTACGTGAAAGCGAGTTCCGGACCGGAAAGCACCGCGAGTGAGAGCGTGTGGGAAACGAGGTGCTGCAACGTCGCGACGGCCGACGCGCGGTTGCGGGCGTCGCAGGTGATCAGCGGGACGTCCGGGGAGAGCGCGAGCGCGGCACGCACCTCGTCGAGGTCGTACTCCGGCTGGCCCTCGAACTGGTTGACCGCCACGATGAACGGCAGCCGCGAGTCGTTCTCGAAGTAGTTGATCGCCGCGAACGACTGGTCGATCCGGCTGGTGTCGACCAGCACGATCGCGCCGAGCGCGCCACGCGAGAGGTCGTCCCACAGGAACCAGAAGCGGGCCTGTCCCGGCGTGCCGAACAGGTACAGCAGCAGATCGTCGTGCAGCGTGATCCGGCCGAAGTCCATCGCGACGGTGGTCGTGGTCTTGGAGCCGTTCGGCGGGATCTCGTCGATGTCCGCGCCGGCCTCGGTCATCCACGCCTCGGTGTTGAGCGGCGGCACCTCGGACACCGAGCCGACGAGCGTCGTCTTGCCGACCCCGAACCCGCCAGCCACCACGATCTTCGCCGAGATCGTCACATCAGACGGGGAGGCGCTTGAGCCCATCGAGGATCCTCTCAAGGACGTTCGTGTCGTTTTGGAACGCCGAAGCGGTCGGGTGGATGAAGACGGCGCCCTGCAGCGCGAGGTCGGACAGGAGCACCCTGACCACGCCGAGCGGCAGGTCGAGCTCGACCGAGAGCTCGGCGACCGAGGCCTGCCTGCGCGCGCCCTCGTACAGCCCGCGCGACTCCGGCATGAGCGAGTCGGCGAGCGACGGGTCGTACTGCGGCACCGAGATCAGCGTTTCGACCAGCAGCTGGTGCCGCGTCTTGGTCCGGCCGCCGGTGAGCGCGTACGCGCGGATCCGCCTGCTCCGCATGCGGAAGGGGACGTCATCGCTGGACACGGGGATCACTTTCCTTTTAAGCCTGCGGCCGACGGGCGGTGAGCACTCGCCTCAGGTCCGCGCGCACCTCGGGGGTCAGCGCGTGCCCGGCGTTGGTGACGAACTGGGTCATCTCGTAGGCGACGACCTTCATGTCGCATTCGGGCCCGGTCAGCACCGCGAGCCCGGCACCGGCGCCGATGCCCATGAACAGGAAGTACCCGTGCGTGAGCCGGATGATGATCTGCTCGCACGCCCCCTTGCCGAACAGCGTGGCACTGCTGCCCGCGAGGCTCAGCAGCCCGCTGGCGATGGCCGCGAGCTGCTCGGCGTCATCCGGCTCGACCGACTCGGAGGCGGTCAGCGGGAAACCGTCCGACGACATGATGAGCGCGTGGCTGACGCCGTGCACCTTGCGCACGAAATCATTGAGCAGCCAGCCGAAATCGGTATGCGCGACCGTCACCGTGTGTTTCCTTCTCCCTCGATTTCGGTCCGTGCCGCCTGCTCGCCCTCGCTGAACGCGCCCAGGTCCGCGAGTAGCTGGTCGTGGCCGTTGACGCCCTGCGCCGCGGGTGCCGGTTCGTCGGGCAAAGTGCGGATGCTGCGCGAGACCCGGCGTGGCAGGCCGCTCGCGGTGATGCCGCCCTCCGACGGCGCCGCGGGCCTCGGATGCGGGGTCGGCTTGGGCTTCGGGGGCTTGGGCGGCTTAGGAGGCGCCGTGGCCACCGATGCCTTGCGCGGCTTGGGTTCCGCGCGCCTGGCCTGCGCGAACACCACGGTCTGCGAGCCGGACCAGACACTCTCCGGCAGCTCGGCCATCAAGCCTGCGGGCAGCATCACCGTGGCGACCGTGCCGTTCGGCGTGCGGCGGTCGAGCCTGACCTTCATGCCGTGCCTGCCCGCGAGCCTGCCGGCCACGGCGATTCCCATGTGCCGCACGGATTCGTCGTCCAGCACCGGCGCGCCGTTCAGGCGGGCGTTGATGTCGTCGACGCGCTCGTCGGGAAGGCCGATGCCCTCGTCTTCGATGCGCAGCAGCACGCTGCCCTGCTCGGTGAGGTGCGCGCTGACGCTGACCACGGTGTTCGGCGCGGACTGGTTCGCCGCGTTGTCGAACAGTTCCGCGAGCACCCGGCTGAGATCTTCGGACGCGAAGCCGACCACACCGAGCTGCACGACCCGGCCGATGGTGATCCGCGAGTAGTGGTCGATCGACGACATCGCCGCGCGCATCACGTCGACCAGCGAGGTCGGCGCGGGCGCGGGTTCACCGGCGTCACGCCCGGCGAGCACACGGAGGTTCTCGGCGTTGCGGCGCAGGCGGGTCGCGAGGTGGTCGAGCTTGTACAGCTCGGCGAGGCGGTCCTGGTTCTGCTCGCCCGCTTCCATTTCCTCGAGCTGAGCGAGGAGCGCGTCGACCAGGTTCAGGTCGCGAAGCGCGACGCTGGAACAGATCCCGGCGAGCACGCCGTCGGATTCCTGCTGCTTGACCGGCTGCGGCGCCTCGATGACCCTCGGCGGCACACCGGGACCGTGTTTCGGGGGCGCGGTGAGGAAGGTGGCGGCGGCCACCCGCGAACGGTCCAGCAAGACCCGTGAGCGATCCAGCAACTCCCGAGCCCGTAAGGCCATGTGGCGCACTTCTTTCTGATCGCGTGTCCCATTGAGCGGTCACAGTTCTGCAACGCGCGTTATGCAAGCAGAGTCGAATACGCGCTGTCTACAACCAGCCGCCGATCAGTCGCTCAATGTGACGCCACCACACTGCCTTCGCAGCTGGTGAGAACCTCGCACTGCTCTATTCGGGCGAACTTGACCCTGTGACGAGGGTCTCAACCGTGCGTAGCCGAGCGCGCGAGGATCGCCGCGGTGTCGACGCCGGAAGGCAATGTCCCGAAGGCGATACCCCAGTCACCGTCGAGCCTCGACGCGCAGAACGCGTCGGCGACCGCGGGGTGCCCGTGCCGGTGCAGCAGGGAACCCTGCAGTACCAACGCCATCGACTCGACGATGCGCCGCGCGCGGTACTCGACGTCGGCGAAGTCGCTGAGCTGCTTGCGCAGCCGCGCGACCGCTTCGTCGAGCCTCGGGTCGGCGCCGGAGGCCAGCTCGACCTCGCCGAAGAACGCCTCGACGGACTCGGGCTGTTTCGCCATGGCACGCAAGGAATCCAGCGCCGCGACGTTGCCGGAGCCCTCCCAGATCGACGGCAGCGGCGACTCGCGGTACAGCCTCGGCATCCCGGACTCTTCGACGTAACCGTTGCCGCCCAGGCATTCCAGCGCCTCGGCCGCGTGCGCGGGCGCCCGCTTGCAGACCCAGTACTTGCTCACCGCGAGCCCGAGACGGCGGAACATGGCCTCGGCCTCGTCGCCCGCCATGGCGCGGTCGGTGGCACCGGCGAGCCGCATCCCGACGACGGTCGCGGCCTCTGCCTCGACGGCGAGGTCGGCGAGCACGTTGCGCATCAACGGCTGATCGATCAGCTTCGCGCCGAACGCGCTGCGATGCGTGGCGTGATGCTGCGCCTGCGCGACGCCCATCCGCATGCCCGCCGCCGACGAGATCGCGCAGTCGAGCCTGGTCAGGTTGACCATCTGGATGATCGTCGGCACGCCCCGGCCCTCTTCGCCGACCAGCCAGCCGTGCGCGCCCTCGTACTCGATCTCCGACGACGCGTTGGACCGGTTCCCGAGCTTGTCCTTCAAGCGCTGCAAGCGAATCGCGTTACGCGTGCCGTCGGGCAGCACGCGAGGGACGAAGAAGCACGAAAGCCCACCGGGTGCCTGCGCGAGCGTGAGGAACAGGTCGGACATCGGCGCGGAGGTGAACCACTTGTGCCCGGTCAGCACGTACGACCCGTCGCCGGTCGGCGTCGCGGTGGTCGTGTTGGCCCGGACGTCCGAGCCGCCCTGCTTCTCGGTCATCGACATGCCCGCGATCAAGCCCTTTTTGCTACTGGGCACGCGCAAGCCGTAGTCGTAGACGGGCGAGGACAACAGCGGCTCGTACGTTTTCGCGAGTTCGGCGTTGGCCCGCAGCGCGGGCACGGCCGCGTACGTCATCGAGATCGGGCAGAGGTGACCGGCGTCGGTCTGGCCCCACACGAACAACTTCGCCGCCCTGGCGACGTGCGCTCCCGCCCGGTTCTCGCGCCACGGCGCCGCGTGGACGCCGTGCTCGACGGCGACCTTCATCAGGTCATGCCAGTGCGGATGGAACTCGACCTCATCGATCCGGTGCCCGTAGCGGTCGTGCGTGTGCAGGATCGGGTGGTTGCGCTCGACGAGCCTCGCCCACTCCTGCGCCTGCTCGCCGCCCGCGAGCTTCCCCAGTTCACGCAGCTCGGGTCCGGCCCAGCCCGCGCCCTCGCGCTCGAGCCCTTCGAGCAGCGGCGCGTACGCGGCGACGTCGTGATCGCGCAGCGGCGGGACCTGGTTGGTGACCTCGTGCGTCGTCATGCGGAGCCTCCCAGAGCTCGGAGCGTGAACTGGACCAGCGCCGGCACGGTGTCCGGGCTCGCCGCGCCGTCGACCAGCGGCCCGACGAGCGCCTCGGCACCGGCGCCGACCAGTGCGGCGGCGGTCAGCTGTGGATCCTGTGGCGGCAGCACGCCTTGCCCGACGGCCTCGGCGATGCGCTCGGCGAACACGTCACGGAACGCGCGCCGGAAGATCAGCCGTTGCGCGTCGACGGCGGGATCGGCGGGCTCGGCGAGCAGCGCGTACGCGAGCCGCGGCGCCTTCAAAGCACGCCCCGCGAACGTCTCGATCACGGCCACCACGCGATCGACGAGCTCACCTTCCTGCGAGGCCTCGACGACCGCGGCGACCTCACGGGCACAGACGGTCCGGAACAGCTCGACGGCCAGCTCGGCCTTGTTCTCGAAATGCTGGTACATGCTGCCGGTCGCGATACCGGCCTTCGCGGCGACGGCCGCCATGGAACACCCGGCGTAGCCCTGCTCGGCCAGCAACTCGATGGCGGCGTTGAGCACGCTCGCGCGCTGGGCGTCCATCCTGGCCTGCACGGCAGGCGTCCTCCGGTACGGCACTCAAGAAGTGAAGCACTGATTCAGCGCTTCAGCAAGGGTCGCCACCGGAGGTCGTGAGTGGCGCGGCCGGTGGTTGAGGGGAAAGCCAAATGCGGCGTGCCTCCAGGGCAGCCGAGTGAGGGCCTCCCTCACCCGAGCCGAGTCCACACCACCTTTGCGTTTCCCACCCTTGATGGGCGATCAGCAGGGGCGCTCGTAAGCCACGTCCGGGAAGTACCGGTCCCACTGCTCCTCGGTGATCGGCGTCCGGACGTGCTCGCAGGCGTGGTCTATCGCCTGCTGGAAGTCGGTGTCGAGCAGCCGCGTCGTGTTGTCCCAGCTGCCGGTGGCCAGCGTGCGCCCGTCCGGGCTGAACACCGCCGTGCTCACCGCGTCGGTGTGGCTGGAGAGCGTGACCAGGCCGACCGGGTGCCGCGGATCGGAGACGTCCCAGAGCTTCACGGCGCGGTCGTCGCCTGCGGAGACCAGTGTGTGCCCGTCGGGACTGAACGCGACCGCGTAGATCCCGTCGGCATGACCGGTCAGGGTGGCCAGTGCGGCCGGGTGGCGGGGATCGCTGACGTCCCAGAGCCGCACGGTCTGGTCGTCACCGGCGGTCGCCAGCACACGCCCGGCTGGACTGAACGACACCGCCGCGATCACCTGGGTATGGCCCGTGATCGTCGCCAGCTGGACCGGGTTGCGGAGATCGGAGACGTCCCACAACCACACGGCGCGGTCCTTGCCGCCCGCGGCGAGAATGGTCCCGTCGGCGCTGAAAACCGCCTTGGCCAGAGAGTCGTGGGAACCGGTGAGCGTGGCCAAACCGGAGGGGTGGCGCGGGTCCGCGACATCCCACAGCCTGACCGTGTGGTCGATGCTGGCCGACGCCAGCGTCCGGCCGTCGGGGCTGAAGGACACCGATTGGATGCCTTCGGTGTGCCCGGTCAGCGTGGCCACGAGTGCCGGATGCGCGGTGTCGGTGACATCCCACAGCCGCACGGTGCGGTCGAAGCCAGCGGAGGCCAGTGTGCGGCCGTCCGGGCTGAACACCACCGAGTAGATCTCCGCGGCGTGCCCGGCCATCGTGGTGATCGGTGCCGGATGCCGGGGATCCGCGACGTTCCACAGCCGCACGGTGTGGTCGTCGTCGCCGGTGGCCAGCGTGCGCCGGTCGGGGCTGAACGCCACCGTGAGCACTTCGCTCGGGTGGGTCACCACCGCGAGCGGCACGGTGCTGAGCAGGCTCTCGCGGGTCCGGGTGGTGGGTGCCATCTTGTGGGCGGCCAAGCTGAGCTGGACCGCCAGTTCCGGGTCGCTGGGATAGAGCGTGACGGCTTCGCTGGCGACGATCTGCGCACGGGCCGCGTTGCGTTCGGTCGTGGCGGTGCGCTGGGCGCGCACCGCGAAGACCGTCGCGGTGACGGCGACCAGTGAGACGACGCTGAGCAGCGCGACCAGCTGACGGAGCCGCCTGCTGGTCTTGATCTCGACGGTCCGGCTGGCCTGCAAGAACTTGCGTTCGCGCGGCGTCAGCGCGGTGTCGTTGCGGGTCGCCCAGTCGAGTGCCCTGGTCAGCCGGGTGCCCCGGTACAGCGCGCCCGCGTCACCGCCGAGCGACTCCCAGGTGTCCGTCGCGTCGGTGAGTTGGCGGTGCAGCCGCAGGCCTTCGCGGTCGTCATCGAGCCAGCCACGCAGTCGCGGCCAGTGCCGGATGAGCGCTTCGTGCGCCACTTCGACGTACTCGTGGTCGAGCGTGAGCAGGCGGGCTCGCGCGAGGCGGTCGACCACGGCGTCGGTGTCCTCGTCGGTGCCGAGTTCGCGCCGCGAGACCCGCCGCCGGGTGTCCGGGGCGCCGTCGCCGGGTGCGGTCAGCCGCAGGAAGAGATGGCGGACGGCCGTCTGCCTCGCCGGGCTGAGGCCTTCGTAAACCTCTTCGGCGGTACGCGACACCGCGTGCTGGATACCGCCGGTCTTGTCGTAGCCGGCCAGTGTGAGCGTCATCCCGCTGCGGCTCCGCCACGTCTGCAGCAAGGCGTGCGACAACAGCGGCAGCACGCCGGCGTGCCCGGTCGCTTCGGCGACCAGCCTGGTCACCAGCGCCGTCTCCACCGCGCAGTCCGCCGCGGCGGCGGGCCGGGTGATGGCTTCGCGGAGTTCGTCGGGGCTCATCGGCCCGATCAGGACCTGGGCGTCGCGCAGCGCGGCGACCAGCGACGGGTGCCTGCCGCAGTGACCGTAGAAGTCGGCGCGGACGCCCAGCACCACGCGCGTCCGGCTGGTCGCCGAGGTGGCCGCCAGCACCAGCGCGTCGATGAACCATTCCCGTTCAGCGGAATCCTCGCAGAGGGAAAAGACCTCTTCGAACTGGTCGACGACCACGAGCAATTCGGTGTCGCCGCCCAGTCCGGCCATCGCCTGCCGGATACGCAAATGCAGGTTCTCCGGCTCGAGCGCCAGTTCGGCACGCAGTTCCGGAACGGATTCGCCGACGAGCTCGGCGAGCCGGACCGCGCATTCCTCGATCGGGTGGGCACCGGGCGTGAACACCAGCACCCGCCGATTCGGGTCGTCCTTGCGCATGCGCCTGACCAGTCCCGCGCGCAGCACCGACGACTTGCCCACTCCGGAGGCGCCGAAGACGCCCACGAACCGTTGCTCTTGGACCCGTTTCACCACATCGGCGACCACGGTGTCCCTGCCGAAGAACCGGTCCGCGTCGTCGACGTCGAAGCACGCCAGCCCGGCGTACGGGGCGGCCGAACCCGCGATATCGGCCGGCAGTCCCGGGGACGGGGACAATTCCGCCGAGAGCCCGCGCCACCGCGCTTCCCATTCCGCGCGATCGCCGTCACAGGCGTCGACAAAAGCGAGCGTGACCGCCAGACTGGGCAGCTTACGGCCCGCGGCCGCTTCGGACAGTGACGCGGCCGAGTAGTGCGCACGAGCGCTGAGCTGCCGGTAAGTCGGTTTACCCGCCTTCTCCCGCAGCCGTCTCAGATCCTCGGCGAACCACGCCAGCGCGCTGTCATCGCCCTCGATCGGGCGCTCGGGCCGTGGCACTTCAATCCCCTTTCCCGGCCGCTCATTGTTCAGACTCTGTTGATCAGCGTCCAGCTCTCGGCGCTGAACAACCTACCTGCCGTAGAAAGGAATCGTTCGCCGGTTCGTTCACTCTGAGGGGTGTGGACGACCCGGCAACCACTTGCTTCACCGCAACGGGGCTGTCCATTCCAGGTGCGCGCCTCCCGGCCGCCCGTGGCTGAGCACGAACCGCCCACCGGCGGACTCCGCCCGCTCCAGCAGGTTCCGCAGGCCGCGATGCTCGGCGTCGGCCGGGATGCCGATCCCGTCGTCACCGACCGCGATCCGGAGCTCGTCACCCCGCACGCCGATGTTCACCATCAGGTTCGACGCCCGCGCGTGCCGCACGACGTTGCCTACCGCCTCGCGCACCACGGCCTCGACGTGCTTGGCGAGCACGGGTGCGAGCGTGTCGAGCGTCCCGGCCATGCTCACCGTCGGATGCAGCGAGGAGTCGTCGGTCAGCTCGGCGATGATGTCGTGCAGCCGGTTGCGCAGGCGCAGCCCGGTCTGCCCGCCGTGCAGGTCGAAGATCGCGGTCCTGATCTCGTGGACGATCTCGTGCATCTGGTCGATACTCTCGCCGAGCTGGTGCCGCAGCTCGGGTGACTTCATCCGCCGATGCGTGCTCTGCATCGCGAGCCCGACCGCGAACAGCCGCTGGATCACGTGATCATGCAGGTCACGCGCGATGCGGTCACGGTCGGCCAGCACGTCCAGCTCCCGTGCGGCACGCTGCTGGGCCGCCAGCCGCAACGCCAGGGCCGCCTGATCGGCGAACGAGGCCACGACCGGCAGCTGCTGCGAGCCGAACGCGGACGCGCCCGCCTCGCGTGCCGCCATCAGCACCCCGGAGGTCCGCTCCCCCGCTCGCAACGGCACCAGCAGCGTCGGCCCGAAGACGACGCCGTCCGGCAAGGTCAGCTCGGACACCTCACGCGGCGTCCGGTCCCGGTACACCGCGCCGGGCACCGACGACGCGACGTCGATCCGGACGCCGGACAGCTCAGCCGCCCCCGCGCAGACGGTGATCGTGAGCTCCTCGGCCTCGGCGTCCTCGTCCAGCCAGGAGTCGGAGAGCGCGAGGATCGTGACGTGCGAGCCGGTGAGTTCGAGCGCGCGGCCCGCGATGAGGTTCAGCGCGTCGGCCGGGTCGGTGCCCGCCAGCAGCTCGGTGGTCACCTCGCTGGTGGCGCCCAGCCACTGCTGCCGGATCCGCGCCTGCTGATAGAGGTGCGCGTTCTCGATGGCGATGCCCGCCGCAGCGGCCAGCGCCTGTACGACCACCTCGTCGTCTTCGGTGAACTGTCCGCCGTTCTTCTTCTCGGTCAGATAAAGATTGCCGAAGACCTCATCGCGCACCCGCACTGGCACGCCGAGGAAGGAGTGCATCGGCGGATGGTGCGGCGGGAAGCCGACCGAGGCGGGATGACTCGCGATATCGGTGAGCCGTAACGGTTTGACCTCGTCGAACACCAGCCCGAGCAGGCCGTGCCCCTCCGGGAGGTGCCCGATCAGCTCGGCCGTGCCGCCGTCGATGCCGAGATTGACGAACTCGGCGAGCGAACCGTTCCCCGCCAGCACGCCGAGTGCCCCGTAGCGTGCCTCGCCGAGGTCGATCGCGGCCCGCACGATGCGCCGGAGCGTCGTGTCGAGCTCGAGCCCGGAAGCCACCGCCAGCACCGCGTCGAGCAGGCCGTCCATCTTGTCGCGGGTGCCGATCAGCAGCTCGACGCGTTCCTGCAGATCACGCAGCACCTCACGCACCCGGAGTTGCGAAAACGTGCCCGCCAGACGTCGCGCGCCATCGGGTTCCGACCCGGCCATTTCGCCAACCCCTTCACCCCCGGCATTGCCAGTGTGCAGCGAAATGCGGGTGAACGGGAGTGCCGGATCAGGTTTCCATGTCCGCGTCGTGCTGGCCGCGCAGTTCGGTCGCGAGCACCGCGGCCTGGGTTCGGCGCTGCATCCCGAGTTTCGTGAGCATCCGGGAGACGTAGTTCTTGACCGTCTTCTCGGCCAGGAACATGCGTTCCGCGATCTGCCGGTTGGTCAGTCCCTCCCCGATCAGCTCCAGCAACGTGCGTTCCTGGTCGGTGAGCTGGGAAAGCGGCCCTTTCTTCTGGCCGCCTTCACGCAGCTTCTCCATCAGCATCGCGGCCGCCCGGGTGTCGAGCAGCGAGCGCCCGGCGCCGACCTCGTGCACGGCCGAGATCAGGTCCATCCCCCTGATGTCCTTGATGACGTACCCGCTCGCGCCCGCCATCACCGCGTCGAGCATGGCCTGCTCGTCGGTGTAGGACGTGAGCATCAGGCATTTCACGCCGGGCAGCTTCGACAGGAGCTCGCGGGCGAGCTCGATGCCGTTGCCGTCCGGCAGCCGGACGTCGAGCACCACGACGTCCGGCCGTAACGCCGGAATCCGGGCCAGTGCTTGGGAAACGCTCCCCGCCTGGCCCACGACGGTCAGCCCGTCGTCTTCGTCCAGCAGGTTCGAAACCCCGCGCCGGACCACCTCATGGTCGTCGACCAGGAACACCCGGAGCATCGCACTCTCCCGACGGGTTTGAGGTGACGAGCGTACGACCTGCCCGGCGTGATGACCAAGGTGCTCAGTCCCGCGCGAGCACTTCGGCGAGCCGCTCGGCGAACTCGGTCGCGTGCGGCGGGGCGTACCCGATGTGGTCACCGGGGAAATCGAGCACCTCGGAGCCGAATCGTTCCGCCAGCACGACATTCGGCTGATAGGGCATGTACTCCTTGGACTCCTGCCCGCCAGCGAGCACGATCCGGTCCTTCAGCGCGTCCAACGTTTCGAGGTCGGGCACCAGGCTGGGGTACACCAGCAGTTCGTGCCGCGCCCAGAAGTGCATGTTGGCGCTCATCCTGGCCATCATCTCCTTGACCGCCTGCGGAACCTCGGCCTCGGCGGGCGCCTGCCGCTGCGTCATGCCCATCGCGGCGACGAACTTCCGCATCGCGGGTGCGAGGCCTTCCGCCTGGTAGAGGTCGTGGACGTCCTGGAAGACGGCCAGCCACTTGTCACCGTCCGGGAGCAGCGGCGCGAGTGGCGGTTCGTGCGCGACCACCGTCTTGACCCGGTCCGGGTGCCTGGCGAACAGGTGCAGCGCGACGATCGCTCCCGAGCTGCTGCCGAACACGTACGCGGGCTGGTCGGTGTGCTCGTCCAGCAGGCCGAGCGCGTCCTCGACATCGACCTCCAGCCGCTTCGCCTCGTCGGGTTCGCCGTCGAGCGGGCTGCGCGAGAAGCCGCGCCGGTCATAGGTGACGGTGGTGAAGCGATCGGCCAGGTGGTGGGCGACGTGGCTGTACGGCCCGGCGTCCCCGTTGCCGCCGGGAATGAACAGCAGCACCGGGCCGCTGCCTCGTGACTCGTGGTAGATCCCGTTCATGTGGTTCCCCCTTGGTTCCGGCAGACCGGCCGCGAGCAGGCACAACGCCGCCCGCAGTTCCGGCCAGAGTGGTATCGGCGGGTCCGCGTGCAGCCAGCGTTCGGTCGCCACGTGCTGCGCGGCACCGACCGCGCTCGCGACCAGCCGGGGATAGAGATCACGACCGGCGTCGGTGCCGGTGCGCGTGGCGACGGCCTTCGCGAAGGCGTTCTCCGCGGCGAAGGTCGCCTTGATCATCTCCGTCTGCAACGCGGGTTCGGCCAGCACCGCGCGCAGCGAGGCGAGCAGCTCGGTGCTGCGTTCACCCTGCTCCCCCATGATCGCGGCCAGCACGTGCTCGATGGCCTCCCACAGCGGTTCGGCCGCGGGCCGGTCGAGCAGCGCGGCGGCGGCCTCGACCATGCGGTCGAAGTGCCGGGCGGTGAGCGCCTCGTACTTGCTGGAGAAGTAGTTGCGGAAGGTCCGCTCGGACACACCCGCTTCGGCGGCGATGTCCTCGGCGCGCACGTTCTCCAGCCCGCGTTCCAGCGCGAGGTTCAACGCCGCCAGGCTCAGTGCCTGCCGGGTGGCCACCTTCTTGCGTTCACGCAGTCCCTCGCTCACGGCATCGAGGGTACAGAACTTTGCCGGTTCGGCAAGATTGCCGAACCGGCAACATTTTGACTGTCACCGGTTCGGGGCAAGCGGTCGACCGGACGGGTGACTCCCGAGTCGCGTGATCAACTTCGAGCGGTCAGGCTCCCGTGAAAAACGGAAACGGGTCTATGCGCACACTTCTTCCGCTCCTTGTACTGGTGCTGCTCGGCGGCACCCTGTCCACCCCGGCCGAGGCCGCCGACGTGCTCGTCGTCGACCCGGCGACGGCGACCGCCTTCATCGATTCCGCCGGTCCGGCCGCCCAGCGCGGCAAGGCCGACTACGGCGTGCCAGCGTCGGTCACCGTCGCGCAGTCGATCCTCGAATCGGGCTGGGGCCGCTCGGCGGTGAACAACAACTACTTCGGCATCAAGTGCGGCTCATCGGGGCCAGGCCCGATCGCACTCGGCTGCGCCGACTTCATCACCCTCGAATGCTGCCCGGTCCACGAGGTGCTCGCGTCGTTCCGTACCTACGCGTCCATGGAGGACTCGTTCCGCGACCACGGGCTCTTCCTCGCCAGCCGCGCGCGCTACGCGAAGGCGTTCGCCTACCCCGACGACCCGAACCAGTTCATCCGCGAGGTGCACGCCGCCGGTTACGCCACCGACCCCGGCTACTCGGACAAGGTCATCGGCCTGATGCAGAAGTACGGTCTCTACCGCTTCGACGGCTGAGCGTCGGGTTTCCGCCTCCACACGGTGACACATCCGGTTCCTTGTGATACTGGGAGTGATACCGGCGGAAGGATCCGGCAGTGACGGACTACGGCATCGACGTATCGCACTGGAACAACGTCTTCGACTGGTACGCCGTCAGCGACGACGGCATCGGCTTCGCCAGCCTCAAGCTCACCGAAGGCACCGGCTGGGTCGACAACACCAGCGGCGACCGGGTGCCCGCCGCGCTCGACGCGGGCGTCGTGCCCGGCGGCTACCACTTCGCGAGACCGGGCGACATCGGCGCGCAGGTCGACCACTTCGTCGGCGAGCTCGACTCGGCGGGCCTGCTCACACCAGGCTGCCTCGCGCCGATGCTCGACATGGAGGACGCGACACTGCGCCCGTACGCCGACGATTACATCGCCGAGTTCATCGAGCTGATGCGTGATCGCACCGAGGTCAGCCGCATCCTGGTGTACGCGAACCTCGACTGGTTCACGCGCGTGCTGCGGCCGGATTACTGGGCCGACGACGAAGTCCGCCTCTGGATCGCCCGCTACAACGGCGATCCCGGCAATCCCGGCTGGGAACATCCTTTGCTGGCGGTACATCAGCACACCCAGACCGGCAAAGTCAGTGGCGTGGCAGGCAATGTGGACCGCAACGCGACCATCGGCGACTTCGTCATCGACGACCTGCTCGTCGAGGAATACGAGTACGAGGACTAGCCCGGCGGTCAACCCCGGATCAACCGGCCACTCCAACCCCGGCTGCACGACGCGACCCCCATCCCCGCGCCAAGCTCTCCACCATGTTCCGCGAAATCACCGCACTGGCCGTAGCGACGCTCCTGACCACATCGGGCGTCGCACAGGCAAGCGACAAGTACACCCTCGACCTGCCACCGCCGACGGGCCCCGGCAAAGTCGGCACCACGGCGCTCCACCTCGAGGATCCCTCGAGACAAGACCCGTGGAACCCGGCGGTCCACAGGGAACTGATGGTCTCGGTGTACTACCCCGCCTCCGACACCCGAGGGCGGGCAGTCGCACCGCAGTTCACTCCTGGAGCCGCCGAGAGGTTCGAGGCGTTCGACACCGTCTACCTGCACCCTCAGCTACCGCAGGGCAAGGTCGATTGGGGCGCCACCAAAACCCACTCCTACCTCGACGCGCCCGCGCAACGCTCCAAGCACCCGGTCATCCTCTACACGCCCGGCGGAGCGGAACCCCGGACGCTGGGCAGCGGGATCGCCGAGGATCTGGCGAGCAGAGGGTTCGTGGTGGTGACCATGGATCACACCGGCGAGGCGAGCGAAGTCGAGTTCCCCGATGGGGTCCGGCCGATTCAGCTGCCGCCGGATCCCGCCGAGTTCCCGCAGACCATCCGGAAGTCGGTCGACGCGCGCGTGGCGGACACCAAGTTCGTGCTCGACCAACTCGAACGGCTCGCCGGCGGCACGAACCCGGACGTGGACGGGAAACCGTTGCCCGCCAACCTGAGCCGGGCCCTGGACCTGCGGCGGATCGGGATGTACGGGCACTCACTCGGTGGGGGCGTAGCGGTCAAGACCACGTACGAGGACCGGCGCATCGACGCCACCGTCAGCATGGAGAGCTACCTCAGCTACTGGCCCGCCCCCCAAGGCCAGCCGCGCGAGATCTTCCCGGTCGCGCAGCAGGGAACCAAGCGGCCGCTGCTGCTCTTGACCTCCGAACGCGGTCAGGACGACGACATGCGCAGCGACTGGGCACACCTGCTCGCCTCCGGCCAAGCCCGGCGCGTGCATTACGACGACGCCGCCCACTACGTCTTCACCGACTACGGCCCGATGGCCCGGCAATTGCACCGAGCCGGGCTCATGACCACCGACGGCCTGGCCGCGCTGGTGGGCACGGCCGACCACACCCGCGCGATCCGAGGGGCGATCGCCGACTTCTTCACCTGCGCACTCCGCTGACCGACTGGGGTCGTGAGTGGTACGGCCGGTTCTCACCGGTCTAAACACTCACGACCCCGAGTAAGCCATGGCCGAAGGGCAGCGGTCTGCGGCAGGTCCCCTATCGTGGCGGTGATCGTCAAGGAGACCAGCAGCCATGAGCCAGACCCTGTCCACCGACCGCACCACGAACCCGGGCAGGCGAGCCGTCGCCCGTCTGGCGACCGAAGTACTGGCCCCTTGGGTTTGGGTTCTCGGCCTTCCGCTCGTCGTCGCCTGGGAGGTCACCGGCCATCACCTCGGCGAGACCCTGCTGTGGGGGCTCATCACCGGGGTGACCGGGTCGCTCATCCCGATGGCCGTGATCGTGCACGGCGCCCGTCAAGGCAAGTGGGACAGCCACCACGTCACCGATCGCGCCGGGCGGGTCATCCCGTTCGCCGCCTGCATCAGTTCGCTCGCGGGCGGCATCGTGCTGCTGGTCATCGGGAATGCCCCGCACGAGATGGTCTCGCTCGCGGGCGCGGAAATGGCCTGCCTGTTCGCCTCGGTCGCGATCACCTTCGCGCTGAAGTTCAAGATCTCGATGCACGCGGTCGTCGCCGCGGGCGCGACCGTCATGCTCGTGTTCGTCTATGGTCCGCTGCTGCTTCTGCTCATCCCGCTTGTCGCCTGGGTCTGCTGGTCGCGAGTCGAACTCGACGACCACACGACGGCCCAGGTCATCAGCGGCGCGGTGCTGGGTGCGGTGCTCGGCGGGGCGGTCTACCTGGTGCTGGACGCCGCACTCCGCTGACCAGGGGTGGGGGGGGGGGGGTGGGGGGGTGATAGAGGCCAGAGAGAACCAAAACCCCCCCAAAAAGCCGGGGCCCGGGGGGGGGCGGGGGGGGGGGGAGGGTGTGGTGTGTGTGATGAAG